>NZ_JABBVZ010000340.1 GCF_012933365.1 Sulfobacillus harzensis
AAACGTATCGAGGGCCTGCTGGGTGGCCCGAATAAACCGGCGGCTGACGGCGCTTTTGCTCAGACCATGGGTGCCCACCTCGGCCGAGAGGGCCGGGTTCGCATGGCCTTGTTGGCGGCTGGCTAAGCCAAAGAGCATCCGCTCCAAGATGGCCTGTGTCGCGACGCCGGCATCCTGGAAGGTTTGGTAGGTGGTCAGCGGCACTTCCTGACCGGTTGTCGTACGGACCCGGGGATGGGTCACGGGCACCCGCCGATCCCCCAAAAAGACGTAGCCGTCTTCGACGCCATGCCGAACGGCGGTGCGTTGCGGATTGTGCCGACCTTTCGGGCCTGCGATTTCGGTGACTTCTTGGTCCATCAGTTCTTGCAGGACACGCAGGCCCACCTGGACCGAGAGCCCCAGCAAGCCCGCCTCGGCATCGTGCAACAGGTCCACCAACGGAATGGACACCGTCGATCCCGTTTGTTCCG
>NZ_JABBVZ010000341.1 GCF_012933365.1 Sulfobacillus harzensis
CGATCGAGATAAATCAGTTCTTTCTTGAGCAGACTATGCCAGGACTCGATACAGGCATTGTCCCAACAGTTACCCTTCCGGCTCATACTGGCCGTCATGTGCTCCGCCGCGAGTCGGTCCCGATAGGCCTGGGCCGCATATTGACTCCCCCGATCCGAGTGATGGAGCACGCCCTCGGGGGGCTGATACCGGGCCACCGCCTGATCGAAAGCCTGAATCACGAGGTCTTGCGTCATGCGGTCACTCATGGCCCACCCGACAATCTGACGGCTATACAAGTCCTCCACACTGGCCAAATAGAGCCATCCCTCGTCGGTCGCGATATAGGTCATGTCCGTCATCCACACCTGATGGGGCCGCTCGGCGACAAACTGACGATTCAGGAGATTGTCGGCGACCGGGTGGGCATGCCGGGAGTGGGTCGTCGCCTTATACTTGCGCACCACGCGAGA
>NZ_JABBVZ010000342.1 GCF_012933365.1 Sulfobacillus harzensis
CCGCACATAGGTGCGCAAGTGGGCGACTTCCTGCTCCAACTGGTCGCATCGACAGGCGGGATGAGGGGATTCGTGGGTCATGGGGGTCCGCGTCGTCATAGGCTAAACATTCGCCATGGATCCGCGAAAGTCCTGCCGTTTGGCGGTTTTCGGACACTTGTCTACACCACATGATGCGCCCGGACGGGCGCATGGGCGGGGGCTTGATCGACGCTGAGTCCATCCAGCAGCCAGCGGAGTTGACGGAGGGAAATGGCCAGGGTCGCCTGATCCCGGGGTGCTTGAGGCCAGCGAAACTGGCCCCGTTCCAAGCGGCGATAGTAGAGCCAGAACCCATTATGGTCCCACTGGAGAATCTTGAGCTTATTGCGCTGGCGATTACAGAAGACGAACAGGGCGGGGGCGAAGGGATCCAGTCGAAAGCTCCCCTGCACCAACGC
>NZ_JABBVZ010000343.1 GCF_012933365.1 Sulfobacillus harzensis
GCTAGCCCGCGTGATTGCGGATATGGGCTTCGGCGAATTTCGCCGCCAACTCGAATACAAGGTGGCTCAACGCGGGAAAACGGTGGTGGTCGTGAACCGTTGGTATCCGAGCAGCAGAATCTGTTCGACATGTGGGTACAAAGTTTCTAAAATGCCCCTGTCCGTCCGAGAATGGACGTGTCCGGCATGTGGCACCCATCATGATCGGGATATCAATGCCGCGATCAATTTACGTACAGTGGCCGAGAGTTCGGTGAGGGGCTCCTCACCCGTTCCGGCGTAAGCCGGACTGCTCGGTGACGTGCCTGGGGAGCGCCCTCCGGTGGACGACCGGTCCTGGAGGCCCTAAGAAGCCGTGACGCGATGAACCAGGAAGGTGGCAACAAGATTGATTATTTGCTTAACGATGGTCAATCTTGGACAAGTCCATCAGAACGGT
>NZ_JABBVZ010000344.1 GCF_012933365.1 Sulfobacillus harzensis
ACATAGAGCTGGCCGTCAACCATCGTGTGGGGCACTCGCTCAAAGCAGGCGGTTTCCTCCAACAACTCCACCAGCGCGATGTCGTCGTCCGCTTCAGCCCGCTCAATTAAGGCTTCTTGCACCTGTTCCTCATTCCAAGCCTCGGGCATCAGCACGTAGTCCTCATAGTGATCCTCACTGCTATCAGGGTACTGCCCCGACACCCGCCAGGCCTGGAGTGCGGGCTGCGGCTGTCGTCGTGGGGATGCCAATGCTGCCACGGAGCCACGGTGATGGTCACGGGGCGCTCCATAATGACGGCGTCACAATGCCCGCACGCGATCTGGATTTCCAGATTCAGAAAGTCCCCTTCGTTGTCGTGGCTATCGTAGTCATTTCGCTCTCCGTTATCGGTTTGCGTGAACGCCTGGCTCAAATCGCCGAGCCAGAGCAAGCGAAA
>NZ_JABBVZ010000345.1 GCF_012933365.1 Sulfobacillus harzensis
GGACCATCAACCGCTTCCGGAGCGACCGGCTGAAAGCGCTCATCGATCGGATCTTTAGCGACATCCTGCAGCAACTCCTCCGAGCGGGCTACGTCAAACTCGAGCACTATTTCGTGGACGGGACCAAAATCGAAGCGAATGCCAACCGCTACACGTTTGTATGGAAGAAGGCGGTCGCGAAAAACAAGGCCAAACTGGAGACGACCATCCAAGAGATTCTGAAGACCATCGACGAGGTCAACACGGCGGAAGACGCCCAATATGGCGATCGGGATTTAGAAGAAGTCGATCCGGCCCCACTGGACGCGGATGCCGTCGAGCGGCGGGCCGAGGAACTGGAGGAGCGGTTGCACACGCAGCCGGAGGCTCCGAAGCAAGCGCGGCGGGTCGTGCGCGACCTCCGATTGAAGCTGGTGCCCCGTTTACGC
>NZ_JABBVZ010000346.1 GCF_012933365.1 Sulfobacillus harzensis
ACGACGCGCCAGTGTTTGGTCGCGACGTTTCCGTCGCGGAACGATTGGCAGCATGGCCACCGGGGGTCGCCCCAGACCGGCGTCGTCTACTGTGGTGATTGCGCCCGTGTCTGGTACGGCATTGGGGCAGCGGATCTCCAGCAACCCTTGCCGGCGTCCCAGATTTGGGACTGCTGGGGACCCCTGGTGAGCTTATCCCGTCTCGTGGCGGACGGGTTGAGCGCCCATCCGCGCTATGCCTATCGGCTCTCGCGCCAGTGGCGCAACCGCCTCCCCCGCCACTCATGATCCCAACCCCCGAGGGCAATCCTCGGGGGTCTTCTTCTCCGCCCTAGAGCCATGCCACCCTCTTCCAAATCTGGAAGGACAAATTCCCCACCACCCTGGGGAATTTTTTTGGCCAAATTGGGGATTTCCTG
>NZ_JABBVZ010000347.1 GCF_012933365.1 Sulfobacillus harzensis
GTACCGCAGATGACTATGGCGATTCGGCGTTGCGTGAGCACATCGAACGCATCGCCACTCAAGTGTTCGACATTCCCAATATTGATTGGGGTGCGACGCAGCGACAAGGAGAAATTGTTCTGAACCGTTGATGGCCAGTCCTGAGAGGATTTTAATCGGAGATACCGCTGAGGCGTTGCCCAACACCTCATCAGGGCTAGTGTTTGCCGCCCGTTCCCCGGGCGTTATTTACTTCTCAGCGTTTCACGGCGCAGGCGGCCAGATGATGCCGGCAAATTGCGACGCGGCCCCACATTCGGAGTTCTGAGTGTCGCACAGGGAGAGCCGAGTTTCGGCCACGTGGTATACTGCTGATGAGAGGAGTTTGCTCGATGGAAGGAGAGCATCCTATGTCGGATCAACCGCCGACGCCACCCAC
>NZ_JABBVZ010000348.1 GCF_012933365.1 Sulfobacillus harzensis
TCTATCCGCATCTCTATATCGGAGCGCTGGTGACGGTGGCACCCCCGGGATCAGCGCCGTTGGTGCGCCCTAATTCTACTGCCCAGTAACCTTGGACCCAACTCCGGGTGCGTTGTCCTCATGCGAGGGGATGTTGCCCGCCAATGGGTGTACGGGGTCGTGCCCGCTGGTCGACACCGACTCGATTGCTGGCGGCGTACGCCGACCGAGGCACATGGGGCCCTTTACGGCTTTGATCTGCGGCGGAAATGGTAACAATGAGAGGCGAGGAGGCTCGTGGGTGGACAAGTTGCGCGAGATTACGAATCGCGTGTTGATGGAGATCGTGAATCGGCCCCCCTTTGGTCCGGGGTTTCCTGACGACCTCTTACACCAGGCCGACACCATGGAGATTTGGAGCCGGGATCTCGAG
>NZ_JABBVZ010000349.1 GCF_012933365.1 Sulfobacillus harzensis
CCCCAACGCTTCGCGGTGTCGCCGCCGGAAGGCGGCGAGCGTCCAGAAATCAGGTTGTCGGTTCCCCGAAACCACCCGAAAGCCCATGTCGTCGTAGCAGGCCCGTTCGACCTGCCGCGACGCCCGCAAGCCGCGGGCGTACGCATACACCCAGATTTTCACCATCAAGCGCGGGTCGTACGGCGGCTGGCCTTTGCTCCCGTATGTCGCGTAAATTGGGGATAAGTCCAGCTCGTCCACCAAGGCGCTCCAACTGAAGGCGGGATGGTTGGCCGGCAACCAATCGGCCAACGAGGGCGGCAGTAACCAGAGTTGATCCGGGTTGTCCCCGGTCCGAAAACGGCGTCGTGTATTCATAAGTTTTTATTTCGCCATCCGGGTCGCGAAGTCCTTTTTGCGCCGGATGTTCGG
>NZ_JABBVZ010000034.1 GCF_012933365.1 Sulfobacillus harzensis
GAATTGAATCAAAAATCTACGAGAGCAAGAGGATTCAACCAAAAAACTAAGGTAGGTGGGGACAGTTTGACGCTTACTTTAATCCCTTTTAAGCCATCCAGTCTGGCACGTTTGTCGGGTTCCAGGAAGAACGCAGTGCCCTGCAACCCGGGGCCTCAGCATCCGACCCCGACGTGAATTCGAGCTATCTCTCGGCCATCCTATCCGGATCGGGCGTGGGAACTGGAACCCCCGTGAGCCCCGCCCAACAAGGACAATATTCCGTGTTATAGGCGATCAAAAAGCGAGAACCGCCCCGAAGGGCGGTCCTTGTATTTCCGTTGATGATTAGCCGCTAACCGAAACGCTCGTGGCAGCGCTGGACGCAGTGTTCTGCGTCAACGTCAAGCTCGTCGCGCCAGCGGTGTAGTTGACGGTGAACGTCCCGGTCACGTTCGCGTCGCTTTGCAACGCATTGGCAATCGCCGCAGCCACTTGGGCCGCAGTGTCGCCCGCCGAGACAGCTACGGGGGTAACTGTCGCTACCGTGGTAGCCCCGGACATGACGGTCACCGTCAGGTTGCCAGTGGCCGTTGCGCCCGAGCTCACCGTCAGGGTGTACACGCTCGGCGTAGCAGCCGTGGCCGCCGTCCCGCCACTGAAGGTCGCGGAACCAACCGCCAAGTTCGTGGAATCGCTTGAACTCAAGGTGGCAGAGTTGGAGCCGGTCGAATCACTCAGTGTAACCGTTGAGCCCGACGACGTGGCACTAATGTTGGTCGAGTTGGTATTTGCGTTAATCGCCGATACCAACGTGCTTTCACTGTCGAACTGATCCGCAGCCAAGGTGGAACCCGCAGCCTCGGCAGTGTAGGTCGTGCCGTTAACATCAACAGTTGCACCGGCAGCCGGGCTACCGTACGTGATCGTGTCCGTCGACGCGGTCGCGCTGGTGGCCGCGGCATACGGAGTCGTGGTCGTGCCACTGGCACTGACCCCGGTCGACGACGGCGCCCCGCTGATCGCCTGGTTCGAGATGGCAACGTTCGACGCGCCATAGCCCGTCGTCACCGCACCTGCCATCAAGCTGACCGTAGCGCCAACCGGAAGGGCCGAACCCAAGGTCAACGTCACCGTCTGGCCGTTAATCGAATCCCCCGTAACGGTGTCACCCGATACCCCAAAGTCGCTCTGAACGGCGCTCTGAATCGCACTGTCGAAGGTCAGCGACACCGTGGAGCCTGACCCGGACGCGGATTCCAGTGCAGGATCCAAGGTGTTTAAGGCCAGTGTGGTTGGAGAGGTGGCGTTTCCACTAGTCGCGCCATCCACCCAAACCTGAATGGAGCCTTGGTTCGCGCCGATGGTGACGTATGGCACGTCGGCACCGCTAGCACTGGTCCGAATGCCCGTGACCCCAGAGACACCAATCGCTGCCTCAACCTCAGCTGCGGTCAGACCCACGGGGGCGCTGTTCGGCACGAGGTTTCCCCCGGCATCGGTGGTCTCAATGGTGAACGGTCCCACCACACCCGAACTGGTGAAGGTGTACGCGGTGTTCAATTCGCCCGAGGGGTTCAAGGTGCTAATCTGGGTCGGGGTGGTTCCACCGGTCACGTTAATGGTCTGCGTCAGGACGGGCGCGGACGGGTTACTCAAGTCCGTAATGGTCAGTGTAGCCGATCCAGACTGTTCAGCGGTCACCGTCGGCAATGCAGCACCCGCATTAAACGTCTCGGCCCCGTTGGTGGCGCCTGTGATGCTCAGGACATTGCTGTTGCTGGTGCTGATCTGCAGAGTGTCGCTGGAGTTGGCGTATTCACCAATGGAGTTCAACGGATATGCGTAGATGCTCGTGCCGTTCGCAAGACCCAGCGCTTGGGTCAACGTCTGACCCGAGGTCATGGACGAGGGCAACGACACGTTATCCGCCGCCGTCGGGTAATTGCCGACCCCACCTGTTACAGTGGCACTGTTCAGCCCAATCGCGGTCGCATAGGATCCCGGGTTGACGACGGTATTCGTCTCGGATGCTGCAGTGGTTTGGCTGTCGTACGAGGCGTCAAGCGTGAATGTGTTCCCCGCCGATGCCGTATTGGGCACTGAGACCGTCACACTCGCCACACCCTGCGCGTTGGTGTATACCACGTAGGGGTTGGTGCTCAACCAGTAGTCTCCTCCGTTGATGGTGGCTCCAGCCTGATTACCGTCGAAGTAGAAGTTCACGGGCTGGTTGGCCTCGCTCACGTTGTTACCCGCGGCATCCTGCAACTGGACCGAGTAGGTGACGGTCTTACCCGCCTCCACATTCTGGGCAGACTCTTGATTCGTGAACTGAGCTTGAGTGGCGGACCCCACTTGGAAGTTGTAGGTCGCCGTCTCCTTGGTGTTCAGGGTGGTGTCAGTGACGGTGATCGTCGCCGGGGAGGTCAACGCGCTGGCGTTAAACACCGCGAATTGCGCCTGACCCGTGCTCGCCGAGGTCTGCAAGGCACCATTAGTAATTGGGGTTCCCGGACCATTGGCCGCCGAGTAGTTGTAGTAGTACAACGCCTCCGTGCCACCGTTGGCGGTGGTGCTGTCGGACAACGTCAGGTTGTCTTGCGCGGCCACTGCCGCACCGCTTTGATCCTCAACTTGAACCGTGTAGACCGTATATTGCGTACCCTTGGGCAACGTTTTCCCGTCGACCGTGAAGGAGCTAGACAAAGTCTCGGTTTGGCTCGTCAACGCAAACTGCGAAGCCGGCGTGGTCTCTTCGCTCTGGATGGTGATCGGCTTGGACGTGAGGCCCGCTGCCGACGCCGACACTTGGATCGTCCCGGACTGACCATCCACCGAGTACACAGGCAAGGTGAAGTCGGAGGTCGGCGACACGTACTCACTCAACGTGGTAACGGGCGTACCACCGTTGTCGAACGAGCCCGGGCCAGTGATGGTGAAGGTCACGTAGGGCGCAGCGCCGCTAGTTAGCTGTTGACCTGCCTGGTCGTTGATGGCCACAGACACCGCGTCCTCGGTCGGGGTGTTGTTGCTAACGTCCGGAAGAGTGGGCGTCAAGCTAATGCTGGACTCGGTCGGGTTGGCATACGAGATCGTGGTGTCATTGTAGGAAATCGGCGACTCTGCAGTCCCACTGCCATTGCTGCCCGACGTCAACTCCGACGACGTGATGGTTTCGCCAGTGTTCGGGTTACTCTGCGGCGCGTTCAGCGTCACCGTCCCCACACCGTTGGTGAAGTTCACGTACACCCAATCATTGCTGCCATTACCGCTTCCACCGGTGAATGATCCACCCGCGGTCGGAATAATCAACTTGGCCGACCCGTTGAAGTTGGTGACGGTGTTGCCGTTTTTGTCGACGACCGTCGTTGTCGATAAATTTTATCTCTTAACCTTAGGTTCTCCTGCTCTTGGTCGACCCACGTCCTCTACCGTGAGGACCCGTATTGCGGTGAAGTAACAAGCATGTCGTTTATAGGGGAAAACAAAAATCCCGACCCATGGTCGGGGTCGGGGCATACATCGAAATCCGTATCAATCGACGAACAGAACGTCCTTGCTGATCCATCCCCAACCGATTGCCAAGAACTCGGCCAATTTGGCCGGGTCGTCGTGGTACAGAATTTCCGGCTCCTTGTCGAACAGCTTGTGCAACTGAGACAGATTCTCCGATAATTGGCGGTCCACAACGGACGGACTTCGGAACGTAAACAGCGCCCGTCGAATCGAACCGATCGTCATCACGACGCCCGGATCATCGAATTCCCTTCGGATGCCATCCATGAAATCCATTAGTTCCGTCCCTCCTTCTGTAAATCGTCCTCAAAAACACAATATGATAGGTTTTCGATTGCTGTCAATGCTTCGGCGGCTCTAGGATGAAACCTGTGGGATCGGCACCTTGACAATCGCAGAGGAAGGAAAAGAACGGAAGCACATCCAATCTGTGTGATCGCGACATCAAACGCAGAGGAGTGCTTCCTATGAATCAGCCTATCCTAAATCTCTTAGAACTCCAAGGGGTCGACGTCATCGACATCGACGACGCACCGAATGGCGGAAAAATTGTCGAGATTGTGTGTCACCGACCGGAGCCCTGTCCTTGCGGACATGGAGCGTGGCATCGGCATGGCCGTCTGGCACCCCGTCAAGTCAGCCACCAGTGGGTGGGCGTGCGTTGGGTCCACCTGCGGTGGACGCCGCAGCGATGGCGCTGTACCGCCTGCCGGCGCACCGTGGTCGACCGTCCGGGACAGTTGCGACCCTGGCAAAGATTGACGCCGGTCGCGCAAGCGGCCGCTCTATTGGCTTTGCAACGCGGGAGCTTTCGCGGCACGGCCGCAATGTTGGGCGTGGGGCCCGGGGTCCTGCGTCGCTTGGTGGACCGGGTGGTGCCCCTCGAAACGCCGAACTGGTGGGACGTCCCCGGCGATATCGTGCTGAGCGTGGATGAGCACAGCTTTCGTGGAACCGATTTGTGCATCACTCTCGCGATGCAGGCTCCCGTGCGCCGTTTGATTACGATCCTTACGGACGACCGCATCCACACGTGGGACGCGTGGTGGCAAACCGTGCCCGCGTCTGCGCGGGAGCGCGTGCGCGTCGGCACGTGCGACCTCAAAGCAGGCTATCGTAAGGCCTTCGAACGTTGGGGCTCCGACCAACTGCGCGTGGTTGTCGATCCGTTTCACGTCGTTCACGACGCAAATCGGCGGCTCGATGACATCCGACGGTTGGAACAACAAGAAACCGGCCACGCCATCCCACGCTGGCCGTTGGTCAAGGCGCAAGAACGGCTCACGCCGCGGCAAGCCGCGGCCCTGACGCGTATTCGACAACAATTCCCGGCACTCGGTGCGCTCCATGCGCTGAAAGAGAGTCTCCGGGACTTCTGGGCTCAACCGACCCGAGCCAATGCCGAACAGCATCTCTCCCGTTGGCTGATCAATGCGGATGCATGCGACCACGCCGAAGGCCGCGTCTGGGCCAACCTCATTCGTCGGTGGAAGCCGACGCTCTTAGCGCATTGGGATCAACCCGAACGATGGACCAACGGCTACCTCGAAGGGTTGCACACGAAAATGAAACAGCTCAAACGCGTGAGCTATGGCTTTCGCAATCGCGATCGCTATCGCCGGAAGATGTTGCTGGGATTCTTACCGTCCTCAGGGATCCCACAGTTATTGACATAGTGCCTGCTTCGGCCGTTCCAAACCAAAATTGATCGTGCTCATAAGTTCGGGTACCTCTCTTTGGCGTGATCGTGGCTAACAATGCCTCATCGTCGCCGGTCCTTCTGACTTCCTCCACGCGTTCGGTTAACCCATCTCCGCATCTACCAAAAATCCACTGAAACTCCAACGGCTCGCCGCTCCAACGTCCTTGTTTAAGGATATCCAACCACTCGCGATTGTAATCTGGAAGAATCTTGGCAGGCGAAATCTCCTTGAGCCGCGTTCCTGACACGGTGCATGTCACCAAAAGCGGTCGACCACCCAAAAGTTCTGCCATTCTCGCCGCATAGCGCCGCGCCTGTTTCTCCTCGGTTGTCGTGTAAAAACCACTACCGAAATCCCGGACCTTTTTCATTTTCGGCGGCGGAAGAATTCCCTTTTGCTCAAAAGATGATTGATAAATATCGGACGTCCCATGAAAGACAACAAATGAGTCCGGGATGTCCAGCGGAGTCCGCCACACGTTAAAGTATCCCATTTAATCACCAAGGATACTTTACCAGAGGCGTCCATTCGGAACCACTACGAGACAAATGGATCGGCCCGGCTCCCGGCTTCACCAGCGACTAAGTGCCAGCGCACATTTACGCTCGCCCTTGCAACCCTCGATAAAGGGTGGCCCGGGACACGCGTAGCGCTTCTGCAATCTCCGCGACACTGCTCTCTCCCGCAGTCATAAGCTGCCGGGCCATATGTACCTGTTCTGGAGTCAGTCTCCGGGGTCGTCCCCCGACGCGACCTCTGGCCCGCGCCGAAGCCAATCCAGCGTTGGTTCGTTCGCGAATTAAGGCGCGCTCAAATTCCGCCAACGCGCCAAAGATATGGAAGATCAGCTGACCGCCAGCCGTAGTCGTGTCCATCGCCTCTTGGAGGCTGTGGAAGCCCACGCCTTGGTCTTGCAATTGACCGACAACCTCAATCAGATGGGCCAGCGAGCGGCCCAAGCGGTCCAGACGCCATACGACCAATACATCGCCCTGGCGGGCGTATTCAAGCGCTTCTGTTAGTCCCGGGCGGTCGGCCAAACTCCCACTCATGACATCACGGAAAACTTTTTCGCATCCGGCATGGCGCAGCGCATCCTCCTGCAGAGCCAAAGTTTGATCACCGGTGGACACCCGTGCGTACCCGATGAACATGACCATTCCCCCTCAAGTCGATTGTCTCGAAACTCATGGATCATGCCCATTATGAGACGAACATTTTGCGACAAGTTTTGAGAACGAACCCATGCGGCTTTGCGCGTCACGATCGGCGTCCAAAGGCGATCCTCAAAAACGACCATTTTTGAGACAACGGGCATGCACCGCAAGTCGCTAGCCATCAACTTGGCGATTTCATAACCATCACCAGCGAAATGGAACTGCTTCGCCTTGTCATAACTTATTTCATGTTTCATGCGCGGTCTTGCGCCCAACCGTGTCAAAGCCTTATGCCAAGGGTGTAAGCCGACAAAACGGCCGAAATCCATCCGAATTTCTGGAGTTCGCGTTTGATAATACGGCCAACCCTTGCAACCCAAAACCAAGCGCGAATGAACCTGAAAAGACTGCGGCAACGATCCCGATGTGACCGCAAATCAAACGTCGTATTTCGATGAAGGCCACGAGTTCATCGAAATGCAACAACACATTTGAGATTGATACCAGACAACTCCTACTACTTTTCCGACTCTTCGAGAATACGCGCGATTTGGCTCTTCGCATCGCCTGAGAGGTTATCCCACTTGCTCACCAAGTGGGCTAGAAACGTATCCTGTCTGACCTTTGTAATACCAGGGTGTTGGTCCTCCAAATATCCCCACACCACTCGAGCTATCCCCTCCGCGTCGTTTACCGGTGCTTCTCGCCTGGCCTCCTTGGTACTCCGGCGCGCGAGTTCTCTCACGTCGGGAATGGTCCATTTCACGCGCCGGACATCGCTTCGATAGGGGCCTAAGACAAGTTCCTCGAACGCCTGACGATGGGTTTTCACCGCCCGCGATAATTGGTCGTAATCGTCTTTAGCGTGCCACGGTCGCTCACAACGTACGGCGGATACTCTAGCCATGATAAAAGCGAACCCCAACAAATCTGCCAAGTCCCCACCTATCGCATGCGTAAGCGCCCATAACCATGCCCCAGGGAGTCGATTCAAATTCCTCATACGTACAATGGATTCCCACATATCGGGGACGTATCCTTGTGACTCTAAAACATTCCACTCTTCACCAGTAACGGATAACGCACCCCACAAGTCCGACCAACGCTTTGCCGCCGCGTCGATGGATACTCCTTGAGATTCGCGAACCACTCGTAAGTACGCACCACCCTGCCGCTGCCACCAAAGACCTTGAAATGCCGCCAGTTGAATCCGGTCAAATAGCGCATCCGTTCCCACATCAATCATGTCGCGTTCGAAATATCCCGCAATCACCGCAATCCCCAGCACCGGCAAGCCGGTTGCTGCCGCAACGCTGTGGATGACCTCCGGGCGTGGTCGGCTACTTCGACGGGCACGCGACTCGAGTGTGGCCAGGGTGGACCTTGGCAACTGCGCCCGGTCTGCCAGCTCCGAAATGGTCCACCCACGGCCTTCTCGGGTAATTTGCAACCACGCGCCAAAGCTCGGGGCGATGTCGGGATTCAATGCGCTCTCTCCAATCATAGTTTTCCCCATTGTATCCCATTGCCGACAAGAGACCACACATTTCAAAAACTAAGTTGCACTACGTCGCACCAAATAGTATACTGAACGCCGACGAGTATTGTCGCACTATGTCGCACTGGAGATGAAAAGGTGCCCACATCCACATCAATTGACATTGTCGAAGCCGCCTCCTTCGCGCAGCACGTCCAGCCGTTCGTCCACCTGGAGCCCGGGGAATCACTACAGAAGAAGCGCGGAGGGCGTATAGCTGACCGCTACTTTCTAGGCTTTGCTCCCGATTTCTTAAACGACATCCTGACGGAGGCTCCCCCCTCCGTATCGCGGTTGGTCCTTTGGGCCGTAACTCACTTAGTCATGGGCACAAATCTTGTTGGCGCCCGGCCTATATCGCATCACTCACCGACTCCACAATTGGCCACTCCTGACACGTTAGCCGCCGACCTTCAACGTAGCGCATCCAGCCTTCGACGGGACCTTAAGGCCGCAGACGAATTGAACATTTGGGCAACGCTATCGTTCAGGAGCGTTAGTCACTTTTTGGTGAATCCCCAACTAGCTTGGCGTGGTGACACTTCCCTGAGAGCCAACGCGATTGCTTTTTACCAGCAGGTACGCGCAGATCCCCGGAAATCAACGATGGACAACGTCGTGTCATTTTTGGCGCTCCTACGTCAAAAATGACGCCAAAACAAGTCACAAACCCCACCAATTCAGGGACTTCCGTAAGGGCGCTATTGATTTGTGAAAAAAAGAGAGGAGAAACGCCACCATGGACGACCGAGAACAGCTTATGTGGGAAGCCCTATACGGGGACATCGACGACGCCTATTTATTGCTGGCGTGGCCAGCGCGCAAAAATGCCCCGACACCCAACGGAGACCGACATTTCATACCTTTGAAGACTTGGTTATCTGCACACGACGCCGACAGGGTGGTGTCTCTCCTCTCCTCGTTCGAAGGCGACCGGGAGTTAACTCTCGAGGATGCCCATCACGGCGTGTTGCCTCGACGCACAAAGAACGTCCGTGATACCCTGCCAATCATTCTGTATGCAGACCTGGATGACGTCACCGACATCACATGGGAGCTAATCGACGACTTGGGCATCGATCCCACTGCTATTGTCGCATCGGGGCGCGGGCTCCACGCCTACTGGCGACTAGAACGTGAAATTACCGTTGACGACTTTCGGCAGGCCGTGCGCGCCCTCTATCGTGCCCTCATTGCCAACCCGCAGGCGGCTCGGCAGGCGGCCCACGAAGCGGGAGACCCCACACGCCTGTTCCGCATCCCCGGAGGACGGAACTACCGCTATCGGCCGCCACGCCCCATTCGCATTATGCGCGTTGGTGGGGATCGTTACTCCTGGCAGGAGGTGCGCTCGGCACTTGCACCGTGGTGGGACGAGCCAGAGACTCCACCTAGCGAGAACGCTCGCATCACCCCAGAGGAACTGACCGACATGCTCTCCGGCGTCGGCCGTGGAACGCGCAACACTGTCGCCATTCGAATCGCGGGGCACTTACGCGCCTACGGTCTTTCGGTTGACGAGATCCGTCAGTGGCTCGATTTGTGGAATTCCCGCAACCACCCGCCCTTAAGTCACTCCGAGATGCGCAAAGTCGTGGCCAGCATCGGCCGTTATGCGGTCACCCCCACGATTTCGTCGGCGGCCGTGTCACCGAGTGAACTGGCACTCCTCTACCGCCGTTTTCCGGGGCTTCGGTCCGCCCATCGTGGCCCCCGGGCAGGAGCGGTCAAAGCCGCGTTGCTGGCGGGGATTGCGGAATCGGCCATCATGACGGCCTTGATACACGCGGACCCCCGGAAGACATTGGGGCCCCCGGACCGCTTAGTCCGCTGGGCACAGCACCATCTCCAAGACGAAAGGACGTGATGATGATGACACCCCCGTTGATGCCGCTGGCCTGCCCCTGTCTCCTGTGCGGAGCGGCCGAGACCATTCTGTGGGATTGCTCCCAGCTAAGGTATGTTTGCCAGGCGTGCGGATGGATCGTGAAGGCACGTCTGGCCAACATTGTCATCAGCCCCGACATCTTCCCAGTATTGGTTGCTGGCGGGGGCACCGCCCCCGCCCGGATCGAACGGCGGTCAGGTTCGTCATTCACCGCCCGTATTGCCCTGACGGCCACGGGCGATTGGCAGTGGGTGGCAGCCCCGACCCCCGTTGTCGGCCGCTGCGCCCAATGCGGACGCGCCATCGTCCATGACCCCATCCGCCACTGTTACCGCTGTACGTCGCGCTGCTTTTGGGTTTCTGATTCCCCCGGGGTGTTGTCAACCTTTCTTGCGCCCCCGCCACGACAGGAGGTCATCCAATGAATTCATCGTCTCCGCAGTCATCCTCGTCCACCAGCGAGGTCTGGATCTATCTCTTCATCGCAATCGGGGCGACCAGCGCCGCACTTACCTGGTTTCGCCATGGTGGTCTATTCCGACTGGAACATCGCGTTCGGCAAGGGATAATGCATCTTCCTTGGTGGATCGATGCGCTGGTATTCCTTGGGCTCGTTGGCCTGCCCACGGCATGGGCTTGGATCCGGTTATCCGGACGCCGTCAGCGCGGCCGTGCTATGACGCATCTCCATATCCAGCAAGGCCCCGACGACGTGGCCGATCCGGTTCAGGTCACTGGACTCTGGGATAGTGTGGCCGACGCGTTGCGGCCTCGGTACCTAGGATGGCTATGGGGCACACCCGCTGTCACGTTCAGCCTGGAGCGTATGGCGGCCACCCAGCCGATGACGATCGCCGTGACCCTACCGACTCGCTGGGTTGAGACGGTCACGGGAATCATGCAATCCACGTACCCACACGTTCGTGTCGTTCCGACCGATCGTTGTGCGCCCACAGCCATGATGAGCCACAGTACACAACTCAGCCTTCGGAGCGGGTGGGATTTGCCCTTGCGCTCACAGCGAGATTACACGGTTCATGCGATGGAATCCGTCATCTCCGCATGGGACCGCACCCCCGGTGTAGGTATCTGGCAAGCGGTTCTCGTGCCCTGGCCGCCCCGCCCGATCAAAAAGGTTATTCGACGCCGCGAGGCGTATGCCAATGCGCGCGATTGGGGCACCACCGGCACCGGTGCGGCGGGAACCGCCGCCGCTAAAGAAGCTGCCGCCGCCATCGAAGCGGCGGGGCACGGGTGGTTCCGGGTCGAACTGCGGATGGCCACCAGCAGCCGCGAACTGGCTCAGGCGGCTGTCGGCGGCATGGCGCAAGCGGCGGGTCAAAATGCGTTCCGGGCTCACACGGTATGGCTGTTCAAAGGATTGTGGCGTCGGTGGTTTGCAGCCTATCTCCCGTCGGTGGGGCTTTTTGGCTGGATGATCTTATCCGCCATTAGTCTCGCGAGTGTGCTGGCCCTCCCCTCAGGACGTCTCCGCACCGCATCCCTCAACCGTCATCCCGTCCGCCGGCAACCCGTGCCGGCGACTCTGCCGGATGCCACCCCCACCGACGCGTTGGTCACGGGCGCAGACGAGCCAGACCGCCGCATCGGGATCGCCGAGAGCGATCGGCGGTATAACATTCTCGCCATCGGGACCCAGGGGAGCGGCAAGAGCACGATTTTACAGCGGGCTTTTTTGGCCGACATCCAGCGCCCAGACAAGATGGTCGTCCTCATCGACACGAAAGGCGATTTGGCTCATTGGGCCTTGGGAGCGTGTCCTCCGGATCGGCGGGTGACCTATTTTGCACCCGGAGATCCGGACAATTGTTGGGGCCTCAATCCCTTAGCCGATCCCGGCGCCGCCGACCTCATTGCGCTAGACCTCGTCGACACGTTCCGGCAGATCTTTGGCGCCGAAGCCGTCGGGAACAAATCGGCCGAGTACTTCAGCAATGCCATTTTGGCGGCCTTGCACCGCCCGACGGGCACCCCCACCCTCATGGACGTGTACCGGATCCTAACCGATAGTGAGGCGCGTGACGCCGCGATCGATGGGATTCAGGATCCGTTTGTCAAAGCCTATTGGACCCAGACGTTTGCCCAGCAACAGACGGCCGATCCCCGCTTTACGGCGAGTTCCCTGTCACCGATTCTCAACAAACTTAACCAGTTTCTGTCGATTCGGGCCATCCGGCGTACCATCGCCGAACGACCGCAGGTCCTCCAATTGGATACGGTCATCGCACAAAAAGGGGTGCTAATCGCGGACCTGAGCAAGCACACCGTGACGGAAGCCGGAGCGAATCTGCTGGCCGCGCTACTGGTGGCCAGTCTCTGGCACGCCATCCTGCATCAAGGCCAACAGTCGTTGGGGGAACGGGTGCCGGTCTCCATAATCGCCGATGAAGCCGCCAACTATCTGACACCCTCGTATCAACGGCTGCTGGCCGAAGGCCGTGCCTTCGGCGCCCAGAGCACGGTGGCGCTCCAATTCCTGAAGCAAATCCCGGACCCGGCCTTGCGCGAAGCCCTTTGGGATCTGTGCCAACAGAACTTCTTATTCCAAACGCGAGACCCGGAGGATGCCGATCGCTTCGCCAAGGCGTCAATGCGGACGTTTCTCAACCAGTTCAACCGCGAACAAACGAACCAGGCCGTGTATTTGTTCGACCCGCGGGATTTTGCCCAACTGCCCATCCATCACTGCGTCGCTGCCCTCAAGCAAGACGGCATCCCGCAACCGCCGTTTCTCGCCAAGACTATCGCAGAGGACGGGTATCGTGCCGAGTGGGCCTATCATCATCGCGGACGCAACACGATGACGGACGCTGAAAAAGCCGTGACGGTCGCCAAGGAGGTGGAGTTCTAATGATTCGTCGACTCGAATGGGAGGCCACGCCGTGGCGATCCGTGAACCCGCCCGAGCCGTGGACGGGACCGGTGCCCATCTGGGCAATGCAGGCCCTGTGGGTCCTGGCCGAATATCGCTATTGCAACACGCCCCAGCTCAAGCAGCTCGCATGGCCCTCCATTCAAGAACGGCAGGGCCGCAACCGGCTTCAGAAGTTGTGGACGGCAGGCTGGATCCAATATACGGGCGTACTATCCCAAGCCTTGCGCGGGCAGGGCCGCTATCCCCGGGTGTGGGCGCTCACCCCCGCCGGGGACGCCCAGGTCCGCCAGTGGACGCGGAGTTGGAACTCGGATCATGTCTGGCCGGACTGGGAAGCCCCGTGGCCCTTGTACGCCATTCCGCGATTCTTGCACGATCTGGAGCTGGTTGACCTCGCGATTGCGCTCTCCCGCACATGGCAAGACGTCGACGCCGACCCGTGGATTGTTAATCCTGGCATTCTAGGGACCCGCCGGGCCTGGCGGAGATTTCCTGCCGCCGGTGGGGCCGTCGTGCTGGCCCCGGACCTGCTGGTCATGGACCGCACCTACACGCGGCGGCCCATCCTCGTGGAATATGAACGATTCAACGACCGCGACAAGTACTGGGGCAAGCTGCAGCGGTTGGCCAAGGTGCTGGCAAACCACACCTATCAAGCGCACTTCGCTCTCCCCCCGTTGATGCTGACGGTGATTTGGCGCGATCCGGGACCGACCCGCCCCCACGGCGACCGGAGTCGCCACGGCGGGCTGGGTCTGAGTGCCCTCGCCCAGCGCAGCGGCATTCGACCAGACCACTTGGCGTTTCTGTTTGCGGATGAATTGACCACCGAATCGCCGGGGACCACCCGTCTGTTGGCGGCAGACGGCACCCGATCAACGCAACGTCTCGCGGACTTAGGATTGCCGGTTGCCCGCGGCGGATTGCCACAAATACAAACCTAACTGCCGTGTGCCCCAAGGAAATTGCCGTATGACGGCACGGCAATGGGAACCGGGTCCCGCCCCCGTCGAGGAAGGGGTTTCGGCCCCGGGGCGTCCCGAAACCCCTTCCTCGACTCAGCATCAAACAGCTGAGTTCCGGGGGCGGGACCCCAAGAAGAACGAGATCACAATAACGGAACAAAATTCAAGCCCATCAAAAAAGAACAAGCCAGAGAACTGAGACAGAACACCAAGAAAAAAACCAACCAATCACAGGAAAAGGAAGAAGAAAAAGAAGAGGCAACGCAAGAAAAAACCCAAGGCAAACACATAAGCAGCAAGACCAGACTCCAATCACGACCCCACAAGAAAGACCGAGGAGGACACGCCCATGACCGACAGCCGAGCACCACCCAGCGACAACGCGAACATCCCAACGACCAACACACAAAGGAGACCGATTCCATGAAAACCTTCGATCCGCACGCCTTACGCCAACATCTCACCGACAAACACCTCAGTGTGGCGAGCTGTGCTCGAGCCCTCAATACGCCCGTGACCAGTGTCTCGGGGTGGATCAACGGCCGACACCGCCCATCGTGGGGCAATGTCCAACGATTGGCCCGGCTCTTAGACTGCCCGCCGGACGCTCTCATGACGGAGGTGACCACGTTCACCCCCGGTGAAACCGGCGCCGTGGGCCTATCGGAAGCCCAAGCGCTCATTCTCGCCGTCGCGGTCGCCCTGGTGAACGCTGCGGAGCCCGAAGCCCTCGCGGCCGATTGGTGGCAGCAATTGAAACCGGCCGAGCAGGAAGCGGTCCGATTGCGGCTTGTCCTGACGCCTCAGTGGAGCTGGGCATGGCAAAAGTTGCGCCGTCTGGGGACCGGAGACCATCCGTTGAAGCACCACGGGCTGCAACTGCGGCTCACGCCGCCTCCCGCAACTCGTCGGAGGCTCTCATGAACGCGGTCGTAGCGCCGACCCGGGCGCCCGCCCTCGATCTAGGTTTTTGGGTCACCCAGTACCTCACCTATCTCCAACTAGAGGTGGGGCGGTCGTCGCTCACTATCAGTGGATATGGCACGAACCTGGACTACTTCATCCGGTGGCTAACCGTCCAATACGGAGAGGCAACGATTGAGCACTTGATTTATCCGATTTGCCGGGCCTATCTCGCCAGCATGGCGGAACGGGGCCTCAAACCGAAGACCATTCAAAAGGCCGTCGCACCGATCAAGGGGCTCATCCGGTACCTCACCGACGAAGGGCAGTTGACCGACACCGGATGGCTTCCCCGCTTGCGCGGGCCAAAGATTGTCGAGCGGCGCGCCGATCCCCTCGCGGCCGACGAAGCGCGTCGCCTGCTAGTCGCTATCCCGCCCTACACCTTGGCCGGCCAACGCGACCGCGTGCTCTTTCGATTGTTTCTGGAAACCGGTCTCCGAATTTCGGAGATGCTCCACCTCACGGTCGCGGATTGCCGTCTGGACCTACCGGCTCTGGTGGTGCGCCATGGCAAAAACGACAAGGACAGGGTCGTGCCGCTGAGTGCCGCCATGGCAGCGGCCTTACAGCAATACCTGGATACGATCCGCCCAGCCTTGGTGCGGCGAACCTCTCCCCCCACCGTCTGGCTCGCCCAAACGGGCCAAACCATGGCGGCGACCAGCCTCCGCGACCGCCTGCGTTACTATGCGCGATTGGCCGGTCTCGAAGGGCGACGGCTCCACCCCCACAAACTCCGGGCCACGTTTGCCACGCGATTGGACCAAGCCGGAACGAACGTGACCGTCATTCAGGAACTGATGGGGCACAGCGATATCAAAACCACGGCCCACTACGTCGGTGTGGCGGGCCGCGAAATGCGGGAAGCCATTGACCGCCTACCCCCGCTGGTCTAACGCCAAGACAACTCATACCCACTCAAGGAGGAGATCACAGCATGAAACCTGTTCCGATCACGACCGAGACCATTACCGCCTACATTGGGGCGTGGTACCCCCGCTTTGTCCACGACCCCCGCCGCTCAGACGTGGCAATCATCGCCTGTGACCAGGCCGCCCAGCTCGTACTCACCGCCATCGACCGGATGACCAAACCCCGTCGATTGCCGGCGGTGCGCGCCCCCTTGGCAGATATACGAGGATGCCAACCTGACTTATCGCCCACGCCCCTCCAGACCGCCTTGGCACATCGCCACCCCCGATGGACGGACGCACAGCAGCGGCACGCCGTCCAGCTCATCCTGGACCTCGGCTGGGACATGGTGGACCAAATGCTTACCGCAGCATGGGGGATACCGACCGCATGACCGCAGCGACGGGAACGCCACCGCAATCAAGGCCGAAGCGCACCAGGCCCCCAT
This sequence comes from Sulfobacillus harzensis, assembly GCF_012933365.1. Taxonomy (GTDB): domain Bacteria; phylum Bacillota; class Sulfobacillia; order Sulfobacillales; family Sulfobacillaceae; genus Sulfobacillus_B; species Sulfobacillus_B harzensis. The sequence goes on from NZ_JABBVZ010000034.1 coordinate 15,971, forward strand.
TGACGCGAGAGCAGCTCTGGAGCTGGCACATCCGCCGCAATCCCACGGACCCAAACGTCCTCCCGCGTTGGCTCGCGTGGGTGGAACAGGGATGCCACTGGGCGCCTATTCGGTCCGTCGATGGCAGACCCAAACCAGGATTCGCGGGTGGCGAACGGCCAGCTCCCGCCTACGCCACCCGCGAATAATAAGGGTCAACCCGCAACACGGAGAACTGCCGACCATGGTACAAGCCTTGGACCCGGAAAGGGCACCGCCAATGCTGTTATCCCGAAGCCATCACCTACTACCTGAACGACCTGACCGTGCGCCGCGGTCCTTATACGGTGCGCAATCAAACCGGCTGCTTGCAGACCTTCCAAACCTTTTTAAGTAGCCAACACCCAGAGGCCTCCACGTGGACGGTCGAAGACGCGCTGACCCTGTCCCAGTGCCGGGCCTTTATGGCGACCTTGGCGAAACGCGGCCTCCGCCCCAAGACCTTGAAGGGGTATGTCATTGCGTTGCGTGGATTGATTCGCTTTCTCCACGACGAGGAGGTCTTGCCCGATGACTGGAGCATGAAGCTGCAAGGGCCCCGGGTGACGGAACGTCGGGCGGACCCGCTCACGCAGGAGGAGGCAACACTTCTTAAACGCCATACCCGGCTTAACCCCGGCGCAACTCCGCGACCGCTTGTTTTTCCAACTGCTGTTGGATACCGGCTTGCGGCTCAGCGAGATCATCTCGCTGGCCCTGCCGGACATCCGCTTGGACCAGCAGCTCCTCATGATCCGCCATGGCAAGAAGGACAAGGACCGGACGATTCCATTGACGGAGGTCCGGTCCCAGCAACTACAAGCCTATATTAAGGAGGTACGCCCGGCCTTTGTGCAGCCGACCTCACCCCCGAATCTGTTCTTGTCCGAGCTTGGGCGTCCGCTCCATCCCTGCACCATCCGGGACAAGGTCCGGCTGTATGCGCGCCGGGCGGGCATTCAACGCCGGGTGTATCCCCACATGTTCCGCGCCACCTTTGCCACCCGGTTGGACTTGGCGCAGGTGAACCTCACCGTGAAGGACTCATGGGTCACGCGAATATCCAGACCACGGCCCGGTATGTGGGCATTGCCGGGAAAGAGATGCGGGCGGCGATTGAGAAACTCAGCTGAGCGCAAAACGCGAGAACCGCCCCGAAGGGCGGTTCCACACATGCGGTTCTTCGTTAACCAGTCACTGTCACGCTCAGTGTCGCGGCAGAAGCCGTGTTCTGAGTCAGGGTTACGGTGTTGGTGTTACTCCCAGTTCCCTGGGCGACTGTCCAACCCGACACGCTTCCGCTCAGCGCAGAAACGATGTCCCCCGCGACCGTGGCGGCCGAGTCACCGGCAGTCACATTGACAGTTTTAGTAGCCAACGTGTTACTACCGGACTTCACCGTTACTGTTAGCGAACCCGTAGCGGTCGCACCAGAATTGACCGTCAAGGTGTACACCCCATCGGTCCCAGAAACGGCTGCAACGCCCGTGGTCGTTAATGTCGGCGTCAAAGTAAGTCCGTCAGCCGACGCACCACTTGACGTCACACTCGGTTGGGTGTTGGACGCTGTCTTTTGAGTCAACGTCACGTCGGACCCGCTCGAAGCAACACTGTACTTGCCGGCAACAGTGCTATTACTGCTAAGTGCCGACGCGATGTCCGCAGCCGCCGTCGAATCCGACTCTCCACTGGCTGACGGTGTCACCGAGACGTTTGTCCCGTCCACAGTTACCGTGTAAGCGGTGGTCCCAGACTCAGTGCCCGTAACCGCAATGGTCTCCACAGCTGGTGTACCCGACACCGCAGCCACTCCGTCAGTAGTCATAGACCCAGATGCACTAACGCCCGACGACGTCGGCGCGCCGTTAATGGCGAAGTTCGAGATGGCACCGTTCGACGCGCTATAGCCCGTCGTTACCGCACCAGCGGCCAAGCTCACCGTGGCGCCAACCGGCAGGGCCGAACCCAACGTCAACGTAACCGTTTGCCCGTTCACCGAGTCCTTGGTGACCGTGTCACCCGAGACCGTGAAGTCGGCAGTAGTGGCACTCTTGATGGCGCTGTCAAACGTCAGCGACACCGAGGAACCAGAACCGGTTGCGGATTCCAACGCCGGAGTCAACGAGCTCAGAAGCGGCTCCGTCGGAACGGTCGCGTTGCCACTAGTCGCGCCATCAACCCACACTTGGACGGCCCCTTGGTTGGCACCGATGGTGATGTTCGAGACATCCGAACCGCCCGCACTGGTCCGGATACCGGTTGCACCGGTCACGCCAATGGCTGCCAAGACCTGCTGCGCCGTTAGACCCACGGGAGCGTTGTTCGGCACAACGTTTCCACCGGCATCGGTCGTCTCGATCGTGAACGGTCCGACCACACCCGACGTGCTGAAGGTGTAAGCGGTGTTCAGTTCACCGGCCGGGTTCAACGTGCTGATCTGCGTCGGGGTCGTACCACCCGTCACGCCGATGGTTGTCGTCACACTCGGGGCGGAGGGGTTCGACAGGTCGGTAATGGTCAAGGTCGCAGAACCCGCTTCCTCGGCTCTAATCGTCGGCAGAGCGCCCCCGGCCGTAAACGTGGCGGCCCCGTTGGTGGCTCCCGTGATGCTCAGCACATTGCTGTTGCTGGTGCTGACTTGCAAGGTGTCACCCGCGTTCGCCACTTCGCCGATGGAGTTCAACGCGTAGGCGTACACATCCGCCACACCCATCGTTCCCGCTAACGTCTGACCCGAAGTAATGCTTGTGGGCAACGACAGGTTGTCGGCCGCCGTCGGGTAGTTCCCAGCCGTCGCTCCGGCCAAGCTGTTCAAGCCAATTGCGCTTGCGTAGGTACCGGCCTGGACCACCGTGTTCGTTTCCTCGGCCGCCGTGGCCTGGCTGTTGTACGACGCATCCAACTTGAATGTGCCCGACGCCCCGCTCGGCACCGACACGGTCACACTCGCGACACCCGAGGCGTTGGTGTCGACCACGTACGGGTTGCTGCCAGCCCAGTAGCTGCCCCCATCGATGGTCGCTCCGGCGCCATTTCCGTTGAAGTAGAAGTCGACCGGTACGTTGGCCTGGCTGACGGGGTTGCCCGCCGCATCCGCCAACTGGACGGAGTAGGTAATGGTCTTGCCAGCTTCCACGCTTTGCGAAGCCTCGGCATTGGTGAACTGCACCTGCGTGGCGGACCCTACCTGGAAGGCATAGGCGGCCGTCTCACTGGTGTTGGTGGTCGTGTCGTCAACCGTGATGGTTGCCGGGCTGCTCATCGCGCTGGTGTTGAACACCGCGAATTGGGCCTGACCTGTAGTGGCCGAGGTCTGCAAGGCACCACCCGTAATTTGGTTCCCTACACCATTGGCCGCCGAATAGTTGTAGTAGTACAACGCCTCCGTGCCGCCGTTGGCCGTGGTGCTGTCCGACAACGTCAGGTTGTCCTGAGCCGCGACGGGAATCCCATTGGCGTCCACGGTCTGCGCGGTGTACACCGTGTAGGTGGTGCCCGCCGGCAACGTGGTGCCGTCGACAACCATGCTGGAACTCAACGTCTCTTGTTGGCTGGTCAGCTTGAACGCCGAAGCCGGGGTGGTTTCGACACTGCCAATGCTAATGGGCATGGAGGTCAACCCGGCCGCCGAGGCCGACACCTGAATGGTGCCCGACACGCCCTGCACCGAGTACACCGGCAACGTGTAGTTCGAGCCCGGCGTGACGTACCGGCTCAGCGTTGTCTCACTGCTGCCATCCACGAATGATCCGGGTCCGGTGATCGTAAACGTGACATAGACCGGCGAGCCAGTGGTCATCGCCTGGTCGGCCTGGTCGTTGATACTAACCGACACCGGGTCTTCCGTCGCACTGTTGTTGCTGACGTTCGCCAACGTGGGCGTCAGGCTAATACTGGTTGCGCTGGGTGTACCATACGACAGGTCGGTGTTGCCATAGGCAATGGGCGAAACCGCTGCGCCTGTACCGTTCGCTCCCGACATGAGCTCCGCCGAGTTAATCGTTTCCGTGGTGTTCGGGTTGTTGGCGGGAGCGTCCAAGGTAGCCGTTCCCACACCATTGGTGAAGTTGACCCACACCCAGTCGTTGGTGCCGTTTGGCGTCCCATTGGTCCATGTACCGCCTGCGGTCGGAATGATAACCTTGGCCGAACCATTGAAGTTCGCCACCGTATTGCCGTTGGCGTCCACAACCGTCGCTGTAATGGTGTCGGTGGCCTGCCCGTCCGCAACCAACGAGGAAGACGCCGCGCTCAGCTTAACCGTAGCCGGGGCGCCTGCCTTGACGGTGAGATCCATTAGCAAATATTTTTCACCGCGCTAATCGTCTCCAATTCCTTATCTTATAAGGCTTTTGGCCGTTTCATGATTGCTTTGGGGAGAAAAATTTTTTGTCGACAAAGCTCAAAGGGGCTGCCCCAATATGGAGCAGCCCTTAGTCCCGCTATCCCTTAACGGTAATGACGAACGGTGTCGAGGGTTTCCATAGACCATCTTGGTCTGAAACCACAATGGTGTATTTGCCAGGGGAGACATCGACCGCTTGAAGAGCAACCGTCTGGGAGACGGCATAGAAGTCATTGGCCCCCGGTGCTACAGGAAAGCTTACCGGCCCGGTATACGGTGCCCCGTCCAACGTAAAGCCTTGGGCAGGATTGCCGTTCGCATCGGTAATGCTCACCACATAGGCGCTATTATCCAGACTAGCGGGATCCGGAAGACCACCGCTCTTCGTCACCTGCGTGAGGGTGAGCGTCGCAGTTTGACCATTGCTGAGGATGGCTGGCAAGGCGGACACCCCCATTCGATACGGCTGGCCACCCAACACTGCCGGCAGTGACGTGGAGACCGTTTTAAATCCCGAACCAGAAAGCCTTAACGTTACCTTCCCAGTCTCGGCTGCGATGGAGTAGATGGTGAGTGGCGTCGGTCCTGCCCCACCCGTGTATGTCACTGTGTTAGGCCCCTGTCCGAATCCTTCAAATTGGGCGGGTCCCTGAATGGTCGCAGCGAGCGTGTAGGTCCCCGACAACATCGGCTCGCCCACTTGGTCCACCACGGAAACCTGATAGTCGGCCTCGTTGGCGCTTTCATTGGCGATAAGATAGGTGTCGAGCGCCGTGAGTTTGATGGCGGCGGCTTTTTGGGCTTCCGTCGCAATGGTGGCCTTGCCGGAAAGTGATGGCCCATGGGGATCTTCCGCGGCGGACGCCTCAAGAGCATCCGCCGCAACAGCGCTCCCGGCTTGCAGTGTCATGTTCGCCATCCCGTTCTTAAAGGCGAGGGGAAGGCTCATTCCTTGATAGAGAGAAGAGAGCGCGCGTGGAGAAGGCCCCCAAGCCGAAACGGCACCTGCCGCGGTTGTGTCAGTCAGAGTCCCGGTCCCATTGAAGTTGGAGACGACGTCTCCCTCCGCATCGACCACAGCCATGGCCAGTGTTTCCGTTTCCGTCCCATCTGCTACCCATTGGTGCTGCCCCTGGTGAAAGCGAATGCCCACCGCGGGTCCGTAAACATCAAATGCCACCGGCCGGCTTTGCACCGCCGGACCGCCGGGCGTCTTCACATCAACCCACGCCCGATAGACGCCCGGCATGGACCATGCGTGGGCGAAATCCGCCGCCTTCTGAAACGGCGTGGTTATAATGGCGCTCTGGGGAGTTTTGATGTGGAATTGATAGAGTGGATGAGCAATATGACTGTCGCTCGCCGCAAGCTTCACTGTCGTTCCCTTAGCCGCACTGTCGACACTCGGCGATAATGAGACACTGCCGCCGACATAGACGACTTGCGGTGCGGAATACTGGGTTTCCTTCCATAGATGTTTCCAGAGAGCTTGGCGGGGCATGATTCGCACTTGGAGCGTATAAGTTCCGGGTCTGGAGAATCTAACCGAAAACCGGCTAGCCGGCCCCATGTGGTACAGGGCTTGCCAATGCCCATTTGGTGCTTTCATCCAAAGCGCGTCGTCTTCCGGTCCCTTCAAGCCCTGCTCCCCGGCGTTTATGGTCACAACCTGTCGAACCCGAACGTTCGTACTGGAGAGATGAAACCAAACCGTTGGCCTGGCTTGCGCCTCTGCCATGTTAGGAAGCAGGGACAACAAAACCCAGGGCACACCCATCGCGGCCCCTTTCCATCCGCGCATTTATTTGCGCCTCCTTAGGACTTTCTATTCAACACCTCATTTGCGTTGATACGGGATGTCTATTCATGAGTAGGCCGACACCATTCGACACCACCCATCGGTCGATTTCGTGAAATATTCGGAAAGTCCTTCTTTTTAATGAAGGGGTTTTAGCGGGAGGCTTCGATTCCTAGTGCCGTTCGATAGAGGTTGTCTAGCATTTCGGCGCTCTTTTTCCAGGAGTTGTTTTGGGCGTGTTGCAACCCCTGCTCTACGATTTGGCGTAAACGATCGGGCTCGGTGGTTAGCCGTTGGATGGCCGCCGCGGCTTCCGCCCAGTTTGAAGCAGGCAGCGCCGCATCGGGTCCCACGACGGGACAGCCTTCGGCTTCGGCCAGCAACTGGTACCAGGAAGACCGGGGATTCCGGGACACGGTGACAAACGCCAGCGCATCGGCCAGCTGTGCTCTGGTTTGATCCTCATCTCCCTGTGTCAACGGTTCAAGAGACAGTTCATCCACCCCCGCCTGCATGAGGGCGTCCTGAAGTAGCTGCTGATGGGGTTTCTCCACCACCAGCCTGGGTTCCTTGGAAAACCGAATCGCTTCGTTGGGGGCCTTGACCCCTGGAGGCACGACGATGATGCGGTCTTGCGGCACCCCGCCGGTCACTAAGCTTTCCTTCACGGCTTCCGATACGGCCACCACCCAGTGGGATCGGGAAAGCGCCCGTCGTGCCATCGTCCGCCGATAGGCAGAGGGTGCGACGTCCGGGACCTCAAACAGCAGGGCAATACTCGGTCGGCGGATAAACCAGGGAAGCGACGCCCCTTGCACCACGGCAGCTCCGTGGACGGCCTGGGGAAACGCCATCTGCTCCCACGTGAAGAAATTCGGGGTAATCAACAGATCAACGGGATGGATAAAGCGCATGCGGCGCAGCATCTCGGGGTCGGCTGTCAGGTCGCCGAATACATGGATGACGTAGGGTCTGGACATGAAGCCAAGTTCCGTCAGCAAGCGATTCAGGTACTCGCCCTCAAATCCCCGCTCGGCCTGCAGCGCTAGCCGTCCATCCACCGCGATGACGGGTTTCTCGTCGTCCATGGTGTTCCCCCTCCTCCGTCTGAAGCCTTTCAAATTCTACCCAATCCGCATCGGAGAGAAAAGCGGCAGGCCCGGTGAAAGGGCCTTGCAACCCGAAGGCTCGGTTCTTAATCCCATTGCATATCCGGCGAAGGATGTGGTCCACCGAGCCCGTAGGAGACAGTGCTTGGTCGCGTGGCTGGAATGAGGGCCACTTTGAGTCCAGGTATTCGGTGGCCTCCGAATCCGGACTGGATTAATGAGTGCCAGAAAATCCCCAGGACGTCCCGAAGACAAAAACCGGCAACACCCCCATGTCCACCGTCTTTTTTCGAAACAACCAAACAAAAAGGCCCCGTCTTGGGGGCCTCTCCGTGCGCGCTTAATGAGGCTGTTTAACGGTTATGGACGACCGATGAGTTTCTTTGACGTGTCACGCCCTAGAGTTCCTGCAGGCCTTGGCCCACGACCGTAACCGAAAATACGCTCAGCGCAATCGCCAAACTCGGCGCAAAGATGAGCCACGGGGCCTGGGAAAGATAGTTGACTTCGGAGCTGACCATAAATCCCCAGCTAGGGTTGGGCGGCTGAAGACCCAATCCCAGGTAGGCCAGCGAGGCCTCCACAATGACGGCATTGCCAATGCTCAAGGTAGCAAGTACCAGCGCCGGCTGAATAACCGACGGGAAAATGTGCCGCAACAAGATGCGCCCATGCCCCGCGCCTGCCGCGCGGGCCGCCTCGACGAAGGTCAATTCCCGCACGGTGAGGACCTTGGACCGCACCACCCGGGCAAATTGCGGCGAAAACACCACAGCGATGGCAATGATGGCGTTTAGCAAGCCTTGGCCGAAAATAAAAGCCAGGGCCATGGCCAGCACCAGCGGAGGCAGCACCAACACGGCGTCTATGATGCGCATCAGTACCTCGTCAATCACGGTTCCTTTGGCATATCCGGCCACCAGCCCGATAATCGTTCCCCCGATCAAGGCGGCCGCAATCGCACCCAAGCTCGCAAGAATAGAAGAGTTGGTGCCGTAGATAATTCGGCTGAGCACGTCGCGGCCCAATGAATCGGTGCCTAGCAGGTGATGCGCCGAGGGAGGCTTCAACGCCGCCGAGAAATTGGTGGCATTGGCCCCGTACGGCGCTATCCAGTGCGCCCCCAACCCACAGATGGCAATGATGACAATGATGGCCAGCCCAATGATGTTGCTCGGTCGCCGAAAGAACCGGCGAACCGAACGGGACCGCGCGCTGGCAGGCAAATCCGCGGCCTGATTCTCGAGAATGGCAGCCAAGCTCTTTCCCTCCTAGTGATACGAAATGCGCGGGTCGATGAACGCATACGCCAGTTCCACAACGAGATTCACGATGATGACCAGAAATGCCATAGCCAGCACACAGCCTTGGACAACGGGGTAATCCTTGTTGAAAATGCCGGTAACCAGCAGATTCCCCATTCCTGGGATGGAAAAGATATTCTCGATAATCACCACGCCGCCCATCAACAAACCGAGCTGGGTGCCCACAAATGTCACCATCGGGATCAACGCATTCTTGAATGTCCATTTCCAAATGATTCGCCGTTCCGTCGATCCGACCATGCGCATGGTGCGAATATAGTCACTTTGCGCCACCGATCGCACCTCAGTGCGGAGAATCCGCATCAGCGGGCTCATCATGCCAATCGCCAGCGTGAGTCCGGGAACAAAGTAGGCGAGAGGGTTGATCCAAACCGAGGTTCCGGTATGGGTGACGCCGGTGATCTGAAGCCAATGCAATCGATACGTGAAAATATAGATAAAAAGCAGCGCGATGACGAAGCCTGGGAGCACCACGCCAATCGTCGCCAGATAGAGGGAGATGCGATCCCACAGGCGCCCATGGTAGAAGCCGGCGAAGAGTCCCGCCGGGACACCGATGATGAGCGCGATGAGCAGGGCGACCAACGACAATTCGATGGTTCGCGGAAGACTTTGCAGGATGAGGTGCAACACCGGCTCTTGATAAATCATTGATGTGCCCAAGTTGCCCTGGACCAGTTGCCCAAGCCAGTCGAGATACTGCTGCCATACCGGCAGATTTAAGTGAAGCTGCTGATCCAACATCTTCACATCGCTCGGACTGGCTTGGACCCCTAGGATAACCACGGCAGGGTTGCCTGGTACGAGATGCACCAGGCTGAAGACAATGGTCGCAACCAGAAATGCTGTCGGTATACTTAAGAGCAACCGACGAATAAAATACTGAACCATGCCTTCATCCTCCCGAAAAGCTGTTATTGCGCGACCGACACCCGCCCGAGATACATGTACTCCGTCGGGTATACCGTGAATCCCTGCACGTTGTTGCTGACGCCCATCAGAATCGCCGGGTTATTGAACACCACAATCGGCAGATCACGGTTCATCAACTGCGCCACTTGCTGGTAATCCTGTGCCCGTTGCGCCCGGTGCGGGGTAGCCAATGCCGCGTTGAGCAAACGGTTCACGGTCGGGTCATTGTATCCGTTTTTGACCACGTCGGCACTCGACTCGTCAAAGATGTAGGTCGAGCTATTGGGATCCAAGGAGCCGCTCATGTTGACGAAGTCCGCCTGGTAATTGCCCGAATTGAGATTGGTCAAATAGGTCGACGTGTCCAGCAGCTGGATTTTCATGTGAATCCCGACCTTCGCCAACTGCGATTGCAGGATCTGGGTTAGCTGGATGTACTTGTTGGTGTTTTGCGCCTGCACGGTGAACGAGAAGCCGCTCGGGTTGCCCGCCGCTTGCAATTCCTTCTTGGCTTGCGAAGGGCTGTAGGGCGTCTTCAGCGACGCGTCATAGGCCCATGAGGATGGCGAGAACTGACTGTTGGCAATGGCGCCTGTCCCGTCAAAGACCAGCTTCCGAATCACCGCTTTGTTGACCGCGTACTGGATGGCGCGACGATTGTGGACGTTGCTCAACGGCCCCGAGGTGGTGTTGATGTTCATGCCGAACCATCCCAGCCCCGCCACTTTGGCAACGTGGGCGGTGGATGACTGCACCTGGCTCAACTGACTCGGGTCCAGAACATCTGCAATCTGGACCTGCCCATTGTCGAGGGCATCCACCAGCGTGCTGGCGGAGAGGATGGGGTCAAAGACCACCTTGCTTACCTTCGGCTCCCCGGCCTTGAAATAGTGGGGATTGCGCACCAATGTGATGGCTCCATTGGGAACCCAGCTCTTGAAGATGAACGGTCCCGCTCCCACCGGATGCGTGCCATACGACTTGCCCTCTTTTTGAATGGCGGTGGGCGACGCAATCATACCCACCGGTCCCGTCAAGTTGTCCTTGAACGGGGCGAAGGCGGTCTTGAACGTCACCGTGAGCTGATATGGGTTATTCACGGTAATGCTCTGGATGGGTCCCAGGTTGCTCGCCTCTGGCGATGCCGTAGCGGGATTCAGGATCCGTTCCCAGTTGTACTTGACAGCGGCCGCGTTAAAGGGCGTGCCGTCCGAGAACCTGATGCCCTTCTTGAGCGTGATGACATAGGTCAAGCCATTGGAACTCACGGAGATGTTCGTCGCCATGTCCGGCACGATGGTGCCCGACGGGGTGATTTGAAACAGCGATCCGTAGATGTTCTGCATGATTTGCAGATCGAGAGCGGTATGCGACAGTGCGGGATCGAGCGTTTCCGCCGTGGTATAGGTGCCCACCGTCAAGGTGCCGGATTTCGCGGAGGCCGTGGTCGCACCACTGGTGTTCCCCGTAGACCCGTTTGCTGACGATGTGGCGCCACAGCCGGCTAGGACACTCGCGGCCAACAAGCTAATGATGCCGGCGGTCCATGCTTTCTTGATCATGCCTATTTCCTCCTTCAATGTGACAGGCTAATTAACTAACCCAACGCGGCGCTTCGGGCAGCTGGCTGCGTTGCCTGACAATCTGCCAGGCTTTTTCCTGGTCGCCGTCCAGAATCGGATGTTGAGCTAATGCCACTGCCGAATCGTCGATGCGGCGCGAATTGGCGGCCTTTACCGTCGCCAGTTCAAACTGCTTAGTCTCTTTAATCAACGCCAAGCACCACGGTGCCACACGAGATGTCAAAGGAACCGGCTTAATCTTCTGATGCTCCACCTCACACGCACACTCAATGACGGCATCGGCCCCAATCTCTGGCAATAGGCCGTGGGAGGGGACATTAATGACCGTGCGGCTGCGCTGCTCGCCCATCAATCCTTCCATTAAGCGAATGGCGATTCCCTCATAACCCTCGCTGTTGAACAGACTGTCCGGATTGAGGCCACGGGGAAAGGCACTCCCCGTCTCATTGGCCAAATAGGAATTCGAACGACCCGTAATCACTTGACCGTAAAGCCGCCATGCCTCGTCGATGGCCCCTTGGGCCACCAATTGCTGCAATTCCGGGAAGAAGCTCTGCATGCTTGCCTGGATAATCTCCCCACGGCTCGGACGGTCCTGCGTCCGCAACACCACCTCCCTTGCATGTAGATAGAAGTACACATACTCCGTCGGCAAACTGGCAAACCGCTGAATTTCTTCTGCCGTAAAGAAGCTGAGCGGCCGGATGGCCTGAAGAACTTGGGGCAGCTCATTCAGAAGCTTTGGGAGCATGTCCACGCCTTGATGCGTAATTTTCGTGAACCATCCCAAATGGTTGAGCCCGGCCACCTCCACCTCCAGGGCATCGGTTGTGACGCCAAGGTATTCCGCGATCTCCATCTGCAGATGGTACGGCGTATCGCACACCCCAACGAACCGGGAATCCCCCGCCTGATGGACCGCCTCCGTCACAATGCCGGCCGGATTGGTGAAGTTGATAATCCACGCGTCGGGCGCTATCTCCCGAATGCGCTGAACGTAATCAAGCGTCACCGGAATGCTGCGAAGGGCCATAAAGAACCCGCCGGGTCCCACCGTCTCTTGGCCGAGCACGCCACTGTCCAAAGCACACCGCTCATCCAACGCCCGAGCGGCCTCGCCCCCGATGCGATAGGTCAGGAAGACGAAGTCGGCCCCCGCCACCGCCTCAGGCAAGGAACGACGGGGATTAAACACCAAGGCGCTCCCCATCTTCGCTGCCACGTGGCGGGACACGGCCAAGAGTGCCTCCATCCGGGAAAAATCCGGGTCATAAAGGTCAATCTGGCGCACGTTCAGCTCCGCCGCATGCCGAATCAGTCCATAGACCAACCGCGGGGTCCGAAAGGCGCCGCCGCCGATGATTGTGAGTTTCAACCCGCCTGTCATTTGGCTCCCTCCCGCAACCCCAAGTGTGCTGTGACATCATTCCAATTGGGCGCCCCCGTGCTCCCACCAACCTTGCGAACCGCTTGGGCTGCGGCCCACGTGGCCGCGGATAGACGATCACGCAAATCCAGGGCTCGCAGCGCGCACGCCAAGTACGTTGCGGCAAACACATCACCGGCGCCGGTCGCATCCACCATGATGGCCGGCTCGGCGGGAACCTCAATGAACTCTCCGTCCACCAAGGCAGCCACTCCCTCAGCGCCCCGCGTGACCACGACCTCGGGCACGGCCTCTCCTAAAATGCCCAGCGCCCGAACAAAATCGGTTTCGCCGGTGACCAAGAGCGCCTCCGGAACATTGCAGAACAGGTAGCGCGCATAGGGAAACAATTGCTTCAAGGACGGCGACACCAGGAACTCGGGATGCCAGGAGAGGGACAACGCCACCGGCACCGAATGGGCAAAAGCTGCCGCGGCCACAGATCGCGCGTGCGGGTGTCGGGCCGACAACAGCACCAAATCGCAACCGTCCTGCAACTGCGATTCCACCCGCTCCGTGGGGTCTGTCAGGGGATGGGTGTAGGACACAATCCCCCGGTCTCCGCTCCAGTTGAGAGCCACGGCAATATTGGTGCGGTCAGAGCGAAAAACCGCGTCAGTCGAAAGACCCTCGCGCTGCAGTCGCGACACGAGCGTCGCGCCCAACTCGTCCTCACCGATATCCGTTACCAACTGGGTGGAAATGCCGAGCCGATTGAGCACGATGGCGCTAATGGCATAGCCGCCCGGGGCCCACGACGCATTGCCGACATGCACTTCTTCGCCGGCCGCGGGCAGTCGGGACATTTCCGACATCACAATATCGACGAAGGTCGGCCCCACCACCAAAGCTCCCGGATTACGACTCATGGTTTGCTACACCCCCGGGATGTAGGATCCGCCATGCGTTGTCGTAGAGAATCTTTTGCAGGTCAGCGTCCGGCATCCCGTTGTAGCGGGCTGCGCGGATCAGGTCTTGGACATAGCGAACCGCAAATCCACGGGGAAAGTAGCTAGAGTCCGAACCAAAGATAATGCGGTCTGGACCGAAGGTTTCGTAAGCCTTTTGCAGCAGACTTTCCAACGTCAGCGGATAGGGCATCCAGCGGATCCATTGGTTGGATCCGGAGGTGTCGACATGCACATTTTCATGGGCCCATCCCAACTGCAGCAAGTCGCCCCAATATCCCGCACCAAAATGCGGAATCACAATGGGAATCTCCGGGAAGGCGCGAGCTACGGGATCCACGGTGAGCGGGCTCATGCGCGGATGGTAAACGATACCGCCGCCTCCCCCTAAAACCCCGAAGTGAATCAAGAGGGGCACCCGGTGTTTGGCCAGCAATTCCCAGATGGGCCAATAGGCCGGGTCGTCAAAGGGACGCTCAAGTTGCGGGCCGAACATCTTAAAGCCGCTGAGCTTCAGATCTTCGATGTCATGGGTAATTTTTTGCAAGGCGTCGGGATCGTCCGGGCTGATGTGCGAAAAAGAAAAGATGCGTCCCGGATTGTTCGCTTGGGCTGCCGCCATGAACTCAGACCCCGCCCCGGTGACGAAGACCACCCCTTCTAAGTTATAGCGTTTGATTTCGCCGAGCCACCGCTCGAGGACCACCGGCGGTTCCGGAACTTCCGGCTCAGGCGTCGGAAAATCCCACGCTTCCATCATCCAACGATATTGCCGTTGCCCATATGTAAGCTCACTGTCCGGCGCGCCCGATGCACGCTCAGTACGGCGGTTGCTCCGAACCGCAAAGTGAATATGAAAGTCGAGAATCCGCCACGACTTTTTCGGCATTGCAAGGCCCCCTACAAGATGTTTTTGGTTTCGCGGAGTTGTTGACGAAGTTTGGAAAGCAGCGAATCCCTCAAATGCCGCAAATGGACCGTCATGTGGGCTCGCGCTAACGGGGCATCGTGATGCCGGACCGCCAAGATGATGGCCTCATGTTCATGCGCGATGGACCGCATCAACTCGTCATCCAGTTGCGTGTAATTCAACGCGCGAGCTGTCTGGTCGAGTAGCACCTCCAGCGAGGACGCCATGCGCGGCTTGGCAACTCGGGCATAGAGGGTACGGTGAAACTCAATTTCCGCGGTAATCGCCGGCATCTCCTCAGACTGCCCGGCGGGAACCGTCATATCGGGCAATGCCGCCACCGTCTGAATCAGGTCATCCTCGATAAGCGTCCGGAACTGGAACACCTCAATGATGTCCTGCAGCTCAATGGGTGAAATAACGTATCCGATCCGGCTATAGGGCTTGACCATGCCCACGAAGGTCAAATATTGCAGCGCCTCTCGAACCGGCGTTTTGCTGACACCGAGTTCTTCGGCAAGTATTTTTTCTTGCACCACATCTCCCGGTCGCCACGCGCCCTGCACCAGGCGGCGTCGACATTCAGCGAGCACCTCATCCCGGGATAGCGAACGAACGCGTTCCCCATCGAATCGGTTGGCCATCCAGCTCTGACCTTTCATGGATATATTTAAGATATTGCGATCTTATACTATGGATGCATTGTCTGTCAAATATATTGATTTCTTTATTCTTTAACGAATTAGAACAGTATCGACCAGAAATTTGGTCCGTGAAGGCTCGCCGGACGGCGATCCCGCCCGCTTCCACCTGCTGACGCGCCATTCTCCGACAGGCCTCGCCACTTATTGCCATTCACGGAATTCGTTTCTCCCGACGCTTCCCTTCCGTTGCCCATTTTCCTAGAATGGTCATAATATCTTCCTCAATGAGAAAGGGACAACATGGTTGAACTAGACGCCGTCCATGGACGGGAGCGGCCCACGCCGAAACGGCGCCGCACCTTTTGGTGGGGCCTCTTAGCGTTGGGTTTGGTTACTGCCATTTGGGGCTACAGCAACGTGGTGATTCGTGAACTGGAATTGAGCCTGCCCCCGGCCGCCTTTTTGCTTTTGCGCTACGGACTGGTCGGTGTCTTCGCGTTGCCGTGGGTATTGAGGGGACCGCGCATTCATGCCAAGGCCTGGGCAGGCGGACTGGCCACGGGCGTATTTCTTGCCGGCACCACCTTGACGCAAGCCATCGCCATGCGCTCCATCTCGGTGGATAGCGTCGCCTTCATTACTGCCGTCTATGTGGTCCTTACTCCGTTAGCCATGGCGCTTTGGCAGCACCACCGCCCTCACCGTATCGTCATCGCCGCCACCTGGGCGAGTCTCCTCGGGGTGGCCTTGCTTATCGGCCATGTGGATGTCACAGCGGCGGTCGGCACGCTCTGGGCATTGGCTGCGGCGATCTTCGCCACCGTCCAGATTATTGGCACCGCCGAGGTCTCGCGGGTGATGACCACCCTTCAGCTGGCAGTCATTGAAGCGCTCGGCGCCGCGATTACCCTGGCCATCTATCTGGCCGTTACCGGCCAGTTGACGCATCACCTATTTATCGGCCTTGCGCTCCATCTTTCCGGACCCGTCATCTGGCGGCTCGGCTATTTGGCCGTCTTGGGCACGCTGGTTGCCGGGTGGCTTCAGGTTTGGGGACAACGGCGCCTCACGGCCACCGAGGCGGCCTTGGTCTTCAATCTGGAACCCGTCTGGACCGCCGTCTTCTCCTGGCTGGTATTGAGCCAGTTTCTTCTCTGGCTGCAGCTTCTCGGGGCCGGTCTCATCTTAGCCAGCCTCATGGCACTGTCCTTTACGGCAGAAGACGCCGCGGATTTAGAGATCCTTGACCCCAAACCGCCATACCGCGAGCATTAGCATGCCGGCGGTATAGACGAGGGCGTAGAGCACCATGCCCTCCCCGGGTGGGTGCACGGCGCCAAAAGGCCCGAGCAGCGTGTCCGCGCCAGGAAACACGTGGTTGCCCATAATTTGAAACAGCGCCCGCCGGTACAGGGCATCCGTCGGCATGAGAAGGCTGGTAATCCAGCCAATCACGGAGAAGGCCGGCGCCGGGTTGGTGAGAGCGCCCAACTGCTGGAGCGATCCTCCCAGGAAAGCAATGAGGACAGCGGAGGATACCACGATGCCGTTGGTCATGGTGGCCGCTAGGATGGACCCCAAAATGGTCACCGTCCCGACCAAGAGCCCTTCCAACAGGAAGTCCCCATACGCGGCCAATAAGCTCCCAAAGGCGCCCGCCACACCGCCAAACTGCGCTTGATCAATCAGCACCACGCCCCAAAACAGGAGCGAGGCATAGACCAGGGTCACCAGGGACAACCCCATCCACTTCCCCAGCACAATTGCCGAGCGGTGAATGGGCCGCGGCACGACCGCCAAGATGGTGCCATCGTCAATTTCTGCGGAAATGCTGGCCACGAAAATCAACACGGCGAAGAGCGCAATCATGACGTAGCTGGCAAAGAGCCCAAGAAAGAGATAGGTTAGAGCGGCAATGGAGCGAGCGCCCGGCACGTCGGGCGGAAGGCCGACCCATTTGAGAAACAGAAAAAAGAGCAACAAAAAAAGACCGGTAAGCCCCCCGGCCGCCACCAACAAGCGCTTGCGAAGCGTTTCTTTCAGGCTGTAGCGCGCGACAACCCCCATCTAGCGCCCATCCTTTCCAATCCGTTGCAAAAACCATTCCTCCAACGAGGAATGCTCCGGGGCCACTTCGTAAAGCTTAACACCGCGTGCAACGAGATCCGCCACCACTTGGGGCAATCCCTCCCGGACGATCTGCAACGCCATCACGGCTTCGCCCGGACGTTCACCCCATTGTATCACGGCCCCCGGATTTTTTGCTTGGATTTCGGCGGCACTCGCTTCCGTCAATCCCCCAAGATTGAGCTGGTATCCTCGTACCGTTCCATAAATGGCGTCCTGCAGCGACCCTTGATAAAGGATGATCCCTTTGTCAATCAGCGCCACGGCGTTGGAGAGCCTCTCCACATCGGAAAGCAGGTGGCTGTTCAAAAAAATGGTGACTCCGGCTTGGCGGAGTTCGTTCAATATTTGACTTACCTCATAGCGCCCCACCGGATCTAATGCCGACGTGGGTTCATCCAGAAAGATGATCTCGGGATTTCCCACCATGGCCACCGCCAATCCCAGCCGTTGCTGAAGCCCCTTGGAAAATCCCCGCACTCGGTCATGACCCCGATCTTTAAGGCCAACTTTTTCCAGCAGCTGTGCACGCTCTTCGGCGTCCACCGCCACCTTCAGAAGACGTTGATGATAGGTGAGCACTTCGTCAGCCGTAAGCCAGGGCGGAAAGCGGAAGAGCTCCGGCAAATAGCCGATGTGGCGGCGGGCAGCCAACTCGCGAAAAGAAAAGCCGAAAACCCGAGCGCTTCCTGCGCTCGGGTTGACGAGGCCCACCAGCATTTTCACCAACGTGCTCTTTCCGGCTCCGTTCGGTCCTAAAAGCCCAAATATCTGGCCTTGATCCACCGAGAGGTTCACATTCTCAACCGCGGTTCGGCGGCCGTAATGCTTGCTCAAGCCGAGCGTTTGAATCGCCTTCATGGCAGCAGCTGACTAACCTGAGCCTCAAACTGGCTCATGGAAATGGGCTGGTGTTGATGCTCGGTCACGAGCACCGCCACCCCGTTTTGAATCCACGCTTCGCCCGCCACGGTGCCGCTCTGATTCTCATCGGCAATCCGCTGGGTCCCCGATACCTGAAGATTTTGGGGGTGCCCCGGCAGTGGCACGATTAAGGTGTCCTTCCAGTTGGACATGCGGGCGACCGCGTCCTTCAGCGACGTGGGCATGAAAGGCAAGTTTTCCAGCGCACGGGCCACCTCTTTGACCGGCACCTGTCCGGGCACCGCCACCGTGGGCTGCGGAACCTCCTGAATCTTCCAGTTGCCATGCGTTAAGGTCGCTTCCGCCGGGACCACCACCGTAAAGGGACGGTTGTTGAGGCTCATCGGGAAAAAGTCATGGCCGCCTTCTATCTGAATCAGCTGGTTGATATGCGGCACGTTCAACCTGAGCGTCACCCGCATGCCGGTTTGCACTTGCGCGGCCGGAGCCGCACCCCAGGCTTTGGGCCATACATTGGGCATGTTGAAGCTCTTAAGATTTGACGCTTGCACGGTTTCGTCTTTCACGGGACCAGATACCTTGATAGAGCCATAGTGCGCCAGCGTCACCCGGCCACCCTGTGAGAGGGTACGGGAGAGAGCGGACAACTCCGTCGGCGAAACCCCCACGGTCCCGATGCTTTTCACCTGAAAGAGCGACCCGACGGCCGCCAAAGCCCCATGGCCCGCCGTCTGAAATCCCGCGCCGAGCCCCACCAGAATGGCCGCGGCGGCTGCGGCAGGCCACCAAGCGGAAGCCACGCGCCGTGGGCGCGCAACCGTATGGACGGCATCCAGCGCGCCGTCGGCAACCCAAACAGTTTGGCCAATCTCGTCAAAAATTTGTTGGCAGGACACGCACTGCCGCAAATGGGCACCTAGGCGCTCTCGGTCCTCAGGGCGTCCCTCCCCGTCAAAAAACGCCATCCATTGCCCTTCGTCAGGACAGAGGCGCTCCCACAAGTTCGTGGTTTTCATGCTTGTACCTCCCGGGCTGGGCTAGAACCCGCGTTGTCGCCCAAATAGGCCTGTTTCAATTTCTTCAGCGCTCGGATCAGTATGACGCCCACCTGTTCGACGGGACAATTAATCTTTTCCGCAATTTCCTTATACGAATACCCCGAGTGGCGCAAAAGCAAAGCCTTTTGATCACGCTCGCTCAACGCCCCCAAACTTTGCTGCACCCGTTCGCGGTCAAATTGTGTCATCGTGACTTCCTCCACGGTGGGAGCCTGATCCGACATCGATATCCGCTCCGTCACGCGCTCTTCCACCTTGACGCGGCGAACGTGATCCAGCGCCAAGTTGTTGACCACGGTGCGAAGCCAGGCGGCCACCCGATTGGTGTCTCGGGGCGGCTTGGTCATGAGGCGGATAAACGCCTCCTGCACAACCTCCTCGGCGATCTCGCGGCTTCCCACGATGTAGCTGGCGTGGCGCACCAGGGCGGCGAACTCGGTTTCGTACAAACGATGGATCGTCGACTCGACATCCGCCATCCGGGACCCTCTCCCTTCTTCACCCCTAAAACGCGGGGGTGATCAGAAATATAACCGGCGCCAAAAAATTGGGCGAAAAAATCGCTTAATGACCATTATATCCGAACCTTGCTGCGGCTTCGATGGACCGAAGGGCCAACCGAGTAAAGCCTTTCCATTTGGGAAACACTCTGGACAGGTCTGCATTTAAGGAGGATTTTTCGTGGCTACAAAGGAGCACAACATCGCCCCGAAAGAGCAATGGACGCCGGCGGATTCGTGGGCGTTTTGGGCCTTCGGCATCGGCATGTTGATGGAAAACTACATCTTTTCTCTGGCTCCCATTGCTACCGGCTGGGTCAGCAATATGCCCAAAAATTTGACCTCACTATTGCTGTCGTGGGCTCCAATATGGCTCATTATCGGCATCGCCGTGGCAGGGCCCATTTCGGATCGCCTAGGCCGCAAAAATACCTTTTATGTCACCATGACCCTCTACGGCATCGGCGGGTTAGGGCTTATTTTTTTGAGCTCGACCTACGTCACCTTGCTGGTTTTTCTGGCCGTACTGCTCTTTGCCTCGGGCGGTGAGATGAACACCATCATGGTTGCCTCGCATGAAATGATGCCCCGTCATCATCGCAGCAAAACCATGATGCTAGAACTTAACTTCATCAATCTAGGCGGGTTGCTCTTAGCCATTCTTTCCATGACCACCCGCGCCTGGTCGCACTCGGTGGAATTGGAGAAGGTGAGTGTCGGCATCGCGCTGTTGCTTGTGTTGGTGGTGCTCCTATTTGCTCGAGTCAACACGCCGGAGTCATTGCGTTGGCTGGTGCGGCACGGGGCGAAAGAAGAGGCGCATCATCAAGCCCTGAAATACTATGGCGCTGAGGAAGGCGAGCGCCGCTATCAGGCGGTCATTGAGCCGCCAAAGCGCCAGGTGAACAATCAGTATCTCAAAGTCAGTGTGGGGATCAGGCTCTATGCCACCATGGCCACCGCCTTTGCCGGCGCCGCGGGGTTCGGCATCTTCACCTATGTTGTGGCGCCGTACTATTATCAGAGCCTGACCAGCCAGATTATCTTTGTGGCTGGGTTGGTGGGATTCATCACCGGGTTTATTGGGCTCTGGGGGAATAGGTTAAGCCGCAAGCACCTTTTGCTGTGGGGGTATCTCGGCACCTTCGTGTTTGCCTTCATCATCTATCTCACCACCGGCACCTGGACGAAAAATTTGGACCTGTTCTGGGTTTTAGTCGTGCTCTTCAACATTTTCGTCGCCGTTGGGTACATTACCGAGGACACCTTAAAAGGCGAGGTATGGCCCACCAGGTCGCGCGGCACCTATACCGCCTTGGTTCGCTTTGTCTCCATCGGCCTCTACATCGGCACCATCTATCTCACCGCCCACTACAGCCTCAGCCACACCTTGCTCTTCAATGCTGTGGTGTGGGCGATCGGCGCGTCCGGCGCCGTGTTATGGTTCTTTAAGGGCCTTGAAACCGGCCGGGGCGTAGCCATCGAGGAAGCCTCAAACGAGACCGAAGCCTAATGCTAAGGCTTTTTGTTGCTGGCAGGCAGCGCTGAAGCGCCGTTCGAACATCCCGGCGATTGCTGTAAGAGATCGATTAGAAATAGAGATTCTGGCTGGTAGGCCAGCCTTTAAGGCCCATCGTCATCTCTATCGCCCCAATGGCGGAATGATAGTCGGACACCCGATACAGGACATCCCCGACCTGAAATCCGACGACCGTATGGTCTCCGTCGCCAGCGGCCAACACCACCATCACGCCACGGGTTGCCGGCAATTTCTGGCCAGCAAGGCACTGGACAATTTTTTTGGCCTCACTTTCATCGATGCTCGGTTCGCCCACCACCTGCAACGTCCATTGTCCATCCGTCCACTGAATGATGCCCGGATCTTGGTAGACTTGGCCTACGACGCCGCCTCCGAGACTAATGCTGTTGACTGGAGACCCTGCCTTGGGCGCATATAACGCGTGCTCCAGCACCGCCTCCGCTTGGCTGGGGGTTTGATATTGGGTGGCGCCGAATCCCCCAAAATCATTGGCCAGCCCGGAATTCTGCGGAGTGTTGATGGTGGGGTTGTTCACGGAAAGAGGTGTCACGGTTAGTTGCAGGTGCACGTGATAGGCGGCGGCCAAGGCCGTCGTTTGAGCGGCCAGATAGAGATGGCCTTCTGACCCGCTTATCGGGATATTGCGAGGTGCCGCCAACGGCAGTTGAGTCCGATTCTGGATGGCCGCCATGGCCTGATTCACGGCGGGAAGAAACAGCCCCGCACCCGGAAGCGTCGGGCCCGGTGTGCTGCTGGACATTGGCGAGGCAGCTTGCGGTGAGGACTCCGCGGTGCTGGAGCTGGGAACCGATGACGACGACGCTGAGGGCGTGCTCTCGGTCGGCGACACCTGTGGACTCGGGGAGCTGACGTGGATTGAAGACGTGGGGCTGACGCCGCATCCAGCCAAACTCGAGATTGCCAATATGCTTCCTACGACAAGCGCACCGGTTCGTTGCCTCATGCCCTAGCTCCCTTCTTTTTCGAGAAAAACGAATGGAAAGGGCGCCAGGTTACACCAGTTAGAGCCGCATCTCGTCGCCGAGACGAAGTCATATTCTCCTCGCAAGAGCCATCCAACTTGGGAAGGTATGGTATGATTACCATGAATCCTCTGATAATCTGACAATGATGCCGTTCCCTACGCTTCGCTTCCCCCTTTTCAACACCGTATGGGGCGCGCCCGAGGAGGATCAAGATGTCGCACGGGCCGACAATCCACTGGACCTATTATCGCGTCCGCCCCCACGCGGAGTTGCGTTGGCTACAGCGTGCCCTCCCCAATCTGACGGATCCTGTTGAACTCAGCCAAGCGGTGAGTCAGTCCCGTTTTTGGGGACGATGGGGCCATCTCTACATCCGTGTCTGGCACAACTATGCGTTTCTCTTTGCCTGGCAGGAACCCTGGCCGGAAACCAAACCAGCCCCGGCGGTGCTCACCTCCGTGTGGCCACTGGAATGGGTCGAGCGAAAGGCACTTCACTCGCCGGAAGGCGCCTGAGTCCATCCCCCATAGTCAGATCACGGCTATCCCTCCGGATAACCCGCGGGCACACTGCTACGTAACGCGTCAGCCCCCTCTTGGCCGGCTGCGCCAACAAGGGGGCTCGTTAATCGTCTCAGGGTCAATGCGAACGGAACAGCTCGCCTCGGTTGGAAAGCCGCCAGATTCCGTATATCAGTCCCGACACAAGAAACCCGAGCACATAATTGAGCGACGAACCCTGAAAGATGCCAACCGCCCAGGGACCGTTGAACAGCGTGCTGGAGGTGGTCAAGAGCGAGGCCGCTAGCCCCAACATCCAGGCGATAAAGGTTGGCCATCGTATGAGCGGTTCGTCTCTACCCGCGCCCCGGGCCAAACGGGGCGTCTCCCAGAGAAAGATGGCCGCCCATGGAGAGAGTACTCCAGCGAGAATGGAGAGAAACGATTCAAAGGTGCCGATAAAGCCGGTGGCGTGAAGCAAGACGATCAGGGCCACCCCAATGGATAATACGGCGTCGACAAAGATAGTCCGGGATCGGGGAAGTTTAACTGGCGGAAAATCCCAAAATCTGCTACACCAAGGGTATGAACACGAAAATACGAGACTCCAACAGGGGCGCGTACG
>NZ_JABBVZ010000350.1 GCF_012933365.1 Sulfobacillus harzensis
GGGCATTGCGCTTCCCGCTTCTTCACGAAGGACCCTCCCCTTTCTCTAGCACCCGAATCGACAGCGCCGCCACGCCGGATAGGGTCAGCTAATAGCGCATCTTTACATTTCCCATTCCGCCCATGTCACCGGAAATGCCCCGCGTCCGGGCTGATCTCCGATTATCACATGTTGATGGGGGACATAGCGGCCATAGCCCTTGCGGACCTCCGCATGGTCAATATCCTCCACCGCAATGCCCACCTCTTTAATCAGGTAATACGAGTCTCTAAGCCGTGCCCGAAAGCGATCCAACGGCTGTACGCCCTTGACCCAAGCCCGCACCCATAAGGCGAGACCGTCATCGTGCCATTCGATAGTTAAGCGATCCTCGCTCATACCGTTGCTCCTTCCACCACCCGAATGCTCA
>NZ_JABBVZ010000351.1 GCF_012933365.1 Sulfobacillus harzensis
TGCCGCGCCGTTGCCTCGCTTTTAAACACCGGCAAAAATCCATCGCCAAACCGGGCTTCGACGGTATCAATGGGCACAGCCAAGTCCGGTGCGTCCGATGGGTAGACACGGACATCCCCCCAGTCATGGACTACGTCGACGAGAAACAACCAACCGTCCCAACCCTCTGGTTCAAACATTGTGCTGCACCACCTCCCGGAAATTGCATTCGCTCTCCACCAGCACCAGCGCCCCGCAATGCGAGCACCCCGCCGTGTCGGCCCACCACCAGCCGCCAGGCGGCAAGACCGCATCCCACATCACCGGACTCCAGTGGCCACACTCTGGGCATTGCGCTTCCCGCTTCTTCACGAAGGACCCTCCCCTTTCTCTAGCACCCGAATCGACAGCGCCGCCACGCCG
>NZ_JABBVZ010000352.1 GCF_012933365.1 Sulfobacillus harzensis
ATACGTTTATGCAGCGGTCGCTGGGAGACCGGATCTGGACCGTCCTCATGGTGGACGGCATTCGGGTGGGCGGGCACCTCGTGGTCGTCGCGCTCGGGATTGACGATGCGGGCACGAAGCGCATTCTGGGATTGGCCGAGGGAGCGACGGAAAATAGCGCCGTCGTCAAGAGTCTCTTGACAGACTTAATGGAGCGTGGATTCACGATTCCTGAAGGCCAAGGGCTTTTGGCTGTGATTGACGGCGCGAAAGCCCTAGCCAAAGCCGTGCGCGAGGTGTTTGGCGACCGCGTCCACATCCAACGTTGTCAGATCCACAAAACCCGGAATGTTTTAGACCATCTCCCCGAGTCCATGCAAGCGACCGTGCGGTCGCGGTTGCGCAAGGCCTACCAAGAGGC
>NZ_JABBVZ010000353.1 GCF_012933365.1 Sulfobacillus harzensis
GGCACCAGTCCCGTGCTCTACCAAAGCGGCAAACTCAAACGGGTGCATATGCGCCGTGCCTGCGACAAGCATTTTCGGGCCACGGTCCATCAACTCGCATTCACCTCCTTGTCTCGGTGTCCCTGGGCCCGGCAGTATTACGACCAATACCGCGCTCGGGGTCATGGTCATCATGCGGCCTTACGCGCCTTGGCCAACGTCTGGCTGCGCATTTTGTTCCGGATGTGGAAGACCGGCCAACGCTACGACGAAGCCCGGTTCTTGGCCGATCGGGCGCGACACGCATCCTAGCCGATTTTCTCGTCCCGTCCTGCGATCGCTGACCGGCGACCGCTTGGGTTCGTACACCCTGAATGCGCCGTCCCCAGATATTCACGTTATCCACACCCTTGACATAG
>NZ_JABBVZ010000354.1 GCF_012933365.1 Sulfobacillus harzensis
TCAGGGGGAACGCATTTTTCTCGCACCTTACAAGCGTTGCAAATCAACGACTTCGAGTTATGAAAAACCCTCACGTTTTAGAAGAAACCGGGGATCCCGGGACTTTCATATAGCGTAAGAGCCGAGCGATCGAGGAGGAAAGCTATCGATGATAAAAGCGTTCGCTTGGGGCACAAAAAATCCTGCCCCACCATCCGAATGCGGATTGGTAGGCAGGATTACGGTGCCGACTTACACGCTCGCGATGGTCTGCCAGTTTATCCCACAACGCGACGCAATGATTACCTTCCAGAATACTGGCGCTCGGAGGCTGACTGCACCAGTGGACGAACGCGACGAATCTCCGATGGCCGCTCCAGAGTATACCCATGTGGCCTCATACCATTTGTCTTCAATAC
>NZ_JABBVZ010000355.1 GCF_012933365.1 Sulfobacillus harzensis
CGTGGTCCGACCCGCGTCATCCCGAGCATCGCGCCATGCGCGAATGGGCGAGAGGCCGGTATCAACCCGAATTCGACTCCTCCGTCGCCAAGGCGCGCGTTGCTCGCGCGGTGCCCGATCGGGATCTGACCCCCTAAGGCCCAACGCTCCCCCCTCTAGGTCAACGTATTAGTCCATCTTTCAGTAAATGGACCAAGCCACTGTGCAGCACGGGCTCTCCATAGGGCGGCATCGTTGACACAAAAATGGATAATCGAGGAAAACTTTTGGGAAACTATTACCACCCCCATCCGCGATGTTCCAGCGCTACAACGCCAACACGCGATGAACGGCCATCACGATCCCGGATTGGAGCAATCGATACTCCACGGCAGCGTCGCCCTCGTCA
>NZ_JABBVZ010000356.1 GCF_012933365.1 Sulfobacillus harzensis
CAAATCGACGATTAGGGTCCCGTAGCGCTGGCCTTTTTTCCACGCCCAATCATCCACGCCGATGATGGTCAAGGCCGCCGGCGGATCGTCGCCTCCGCCGGCGACGGCCGCCGTGCGCACGAGGAGCCGGTTAATGGTGGATCGGCTGACCGCAATGCCTTCCGCGGCGGCCGCCCGGCACGTGGCGACCGCGGTCATATCCCACGCCCAGGCCAAGAGCCGCGCGGTACACATGGTGGTGCGTCGTTGATGGGGCGGCGCCCAGGGGACCCGCTCGCAAAAAATGTGCTGGGAACACGTGGGTGTCGGGCAGACAAATCGGTGAACCCATAGTTCCACGGCGACCGTCAACGACCCGACGGGAAGTTC
>NZ_JABBVZ010000357.1 GCF_012933365.1 Sulfobacillus harzensis
CGGGTCCGGTTGAACACCCGGGCGCTCGCCATCGATCCGGCGTCACATACGGTGCGGGTGCAAACCGAGAGCCAAGCCCCCGAGACGGTACCGTATGACAAGCTGGTGATCGGCACGGGAGCAGAACCCATTCGACCGCCCATACCGGGGGTGGATCACCCGGGAGTCTTCTTGCTCCATAGTATGGCGGATAGTTTCCGGGTGGCGGCCTATCTGGACACCCACCAGCCGCAGCGCGCGCTCATCATTGGGGCGGGCTACATCGGACTGGAAATGGCCGATGCCTTGCGGCACCGCGGACTGGCCGTGACGGTGGCGGAACAGGCGCCGGCCGTCTTACCGACCATCGATCCGGACTTGGGCGGGCG
>NZ_JABBVZ010000358.1 GCF_012933365.1 Sulfobacillus harzensis
TTTGCGCTTTGGGATCGGGCGTGGGCGGATCCTTCGGAGGTTCGGGCGCCGGTTTCCCCGCGGCCTCCGCCGCGGCTCCGTCAAGGCGCCCCCACGGGGCGGCGGATGCCGGCCTTGACCGACCGCCGCGGACATCAGGACCTGTGGCTCGCCTCCAAGGATGGGGGGGAGGCCAGTCCCGCCGTCAAGACCGCCTGCGGGGTCCGGTAGCCCAGCGCACTATGCACCCGTTGCCGGTTATACCAGATTTCAATGTACTCGAAAATCGCCTGTTGCGCCGCCGCCCGCGTAGGCCAGCGATCGAGATAAATCAGTTCTTTCTTGAGCAGACTATGCCAGGACTCGATACAGGCATTGTCCCAACAGTT
>NZ_JABBVZ010000359.1 GCF_012933365.1 Sulfobacillus harzensis
TGCTGCTGGTGTTGAAAGGCAATCACCGCGGCTTGGGTCATAGCGGTCCAGTACCTCGGATTCCAGAGGGATTTCAGAGCGGTGGGGACCGCCGTATAGCGCCACGTAAATTGGCCTGTCGGCGGTTGGTACACCGAGTCCCACCCCCGCCCGGCCCGCGCCCCCTCCGTGGGCGTCCATCGAAGGGGCAAGTACCCGAGTTCCGCCAGCCATTGCTGCAACCGGAGCATCGTGCCCTGCGGCAGTTGCACCGTCAACGTGCGAGACGCCTGCGCCAACATGGCGCCATCCCGGGCGACCAGACCGTGCTTTCCCCTAGGGAGATGGAGCACGATGGTTGTATCCGGTGCCCATCCCCGGCC
>NZ_JABBVZ010000035.1 GCF_012933365.1 Sulfobacillus harzensis
ATCCGGTACCGTTTCGCTGGAAGTGGAAGCCCGAGGACGCAAAAAGCATGGACGCTATTTAGGAATGGCTATACTAGGAGCGAGGGTCACTTGACTTTCATCAGGGTCCGCCCCAGTCACCCGTGCGGGTGACTATTGGGACAGCCCCTTCGGAACCGTAGGGATCACCTCGAGGATGTCGCTGGAGATCTCACATAATCGGGGAGGTGCTCCGACCCAAGGCAACACCGGCTTGGGATGAAAAGACGGGCATAAGCTCCGGTTCCTTCCGCGTATTTTGTCGTTCCATGATACCATCCTGCGTGCGGCCCCGCGGGAGCACCAGACTAGGCATTATTGTGCGGCTCTTCACGGGATGGTCTGGTGCCAAACAACCGCTGCCAAAACGAGGTCTGCTGCCGGGTGTCCATGAGTTTTCGCATCGTAGCCACCAACGCCTGGTCCCGTTCCTCAAGCCGCTATTCGCGGGCGTTGTCGCGTTCAACCAGTTGGCGTTTGAGCTCCGTGAGTTCCTGAGTAAGGGTTTCGACCGCGGCAGTCTGTTGCGTGAGCATGGCGGTTTGCCTCTCGATGGCTTCCTGTTGCTGTCTCAACACAACCGCAATCTGTTCCGCAAGTTGCGGTAATGAGACTGCTGCTGTTCTGCTGTGGTTTGTGGTGGTTCTGCGATTGTAACCGCATTGCGAGGAAACATACGGTTTGGCGTCTCCTCGACCTCGATTGCGGATCCGTGATCCTTCCTCAAGGTGTCCGCAATGACTTGAAAAACCTCCACCGCTTCCGCAGGATCGCGCCGCTGGCGCCCTTCCCCGATGACCGGGATGTAGTCCGTAAAATGGTCGCGGTAATAGCGTACCGTGCTCTCCGGAAGTCCCAAGCGCTGGGCGATTTCGGCGATCGTCAACGTGGCCAATCTGTCCCACCTCCACGGGACAAAGGCATTCGTGATGGGCGGCGAAAGTCCTGCTGCGGAATGGTTGTGGTTCTGCGGACAGTCTGAAGGGATGGTTGCGGTTGCCCGATGGCCGTATTTTCCATGGCCGGAATATTATGGGTAGACAGGCATTCGCGGGTGGCGTATGATGCGATCAAAATTCGTGGAGCGCAAAAAGTTTGAAGGACGGCGCTGCAAACACCGCCCCGGCTCCTCGGCAGAGTCTCCGTCCAGACCCATGCCGCCTCCGCGCCTAAGCATACGCTAGCACAATCTTAGCCACCAAGGGCAAGAGGCCATCCGGATAAACGGCAAAAAATGGATCGTCTGGCGCGAAGACTCGCGGCAGATTTTTTTGTGCGCAAACATAGAGAAACGGCGCCAATGCTCCCCAGCACACGCCGTCTCTCTAAAAAGGTTATGGATGAACCACCCATGAAGGAGGGTCTATGTGGGCACCAATGTAGCAGAACGCGCCACGCGGCGCAAGAGGGGCCGGATCGAAAAAAAAACCGGAGGAACATGCGGCCATCCTTCATCCCTATGCGGAGGGCGTGCAAGGCCTCGTCACGGTGGCCGACATGATCAAGGCCGCTGGCTGGAGACGCGGCTGAAGGTGCCGGAACTGCCCTGGGCGGTGCGCGAACTCGCCGGCGCCCCCGAAGTCTATCTGTCTCAGAATCGTTTCAAGGGCCCACGCAAGATCGCCCATTTGTGGCAACTCGATGCGTTATGGTTGGACTTGGACTTTCACAAGGTCCCGCAGTGGGCGGACAAGCCTCCCGAATATTCCATGTGGGAACTTTGTAAAGATGTCCTCGAGGCGGAAGGCATTCTGCGTCCGACACTCACCGTAGCCACCGGCCGAGGCCTCGCCCTGGTCTGGGTGCATCAACCGATTCCCCGACCCGCATGCCCCGCTGGAATGCCAGCCAACGTCGGTTGTACGACGCCTTCAAACCGTTGGGGGCCGACCGTGGGGCGCTGGATACCGCCCGGGTTCTCCGTATCGTGGGCACCCAACACGCCAAAAGCGGTCAGCTGGTCCGGGCGCTCACGCCCACCGGCGATGCGTGGGACTTCGATGCGCTGGCGGATGAACTCCTGCCCCTGACACGTGGCGAACTCTCGGACCTGCGCGTCCAACGTGCGCTCAGGCGCCCAGAAAAGCCCCTAGAACGCGACAAACGCCCGCGGACGATTTCACCACCGCCACCCTCTGGGAAGCCCGCCTGAGTGACCTCCAGCGTCTGCTGGAGCTACGCTGGTTTGGCGAACTACCACCGGGGCACCGCGACCTCTGGCTCTTTCTCGCCGTGAATGCCATGTCATGGCTCGCCCCTCCCGAAGTGCTCTACCGGGAGGCGTAGGCCTTGGCCAAGCAAGCCGGGGGATGGAATGAACGCGAAGCCTCGGCGCGGCTCCAGGCGATTTTTAAGCGGGCGAAGGCAGCCGCGCAGGGACAGACGGTGGATCCCCGGTATGCCTTCCGGACCGAGACGATTCTGGAATGGCTCGACATCACCGAAGACGAACAGCGGGAGATGCGAACGCTGATTGGTCCGGACGAGAAGCGCCGCCGGCATCGGGACGCCGAGCGAGAGCGTAGGCGCGTCACAGGCTAAGTACAGCAAGACCGCAGCAGTTACCTGCAACACGCCGCCGAACGGCGTGTAGAAGCCCGGAAACGCCGCGCTCAAGGCGAATCCTTGCGGCAGATCGGGCACGCACTGGGAGTGAGCGCAGAAGCGGTCCGGAAGATGCTATCCCACGTTGATTCGTAGGGTGTCAACAGTCCGTGCGCTTGTATGAGGCACGGGGATTTAAGGGTGGTACCGGAACCAACCAACCTCTCTCGCGCAGGGCGGAAACTAACGCTTGGCGCCACCCACTTTATCCATGGAAGGACTCTTCTCGGCCTTGTCTTCGAAGAACTCGTCCCGTTTGAGTTTGACCTCGCGCAAGAAGAACGTGCCGACGAAAGCCACGACGGAAAACGCAATGCCCATTTTGAAGAGGTCCACAATCCCCATGCTCAACGACACCTTGAAGGCGTGCAGAAATTGCTGGTAGAGCACGGTTCCGCCGGGGATGTGGGCAAATTTTGCGGCCAGCGCCTTTTGGGCCGAGGCCGTGGCCAACGCTTGCGGATTCAATAGCTGCACGCGCATATTGGTGGGTAATTTTGCGATGAGCGCCTTCAGGTGGGGCGGCAGTTGGCGTGGCAATTCCCGGGTGAAGGTGCCCGTCATCAACGACCCTAAAATCGGCGACGCGATCACCCCACCCAGGGAACTCACAAACTGCTGGGTGGAGTTGACCATTCCTAGAATCTTATAGGGAAAGGCGTTCTGCACGGCCACATTCAACAGAGGCATCAGGGTCCCCACCCCCAGTCCCAGAACAATCATGTTCACGATGACGGTCGGGTACTTGGTGGAGGCGCTCATACGGGTCAGCAGCACCATGCCCAAAATCATCACCAAGGCCGAAATGTGGGCCTGCCATTTATACCGTCCTGTGCGGGTAATCAGTTGCCCGCCAATCATGCTGGCGACAATAAACGAGAGCATCATGGGCGTAAGAATGACACCGCTTCCCGAAGCCGAGAGCCCAATCACCCCTTGAACAAACAATGGAAGAAACATCAGTGAGCCGAAGAGCCCCATCGACACCATCAAGCCCACCACCATGGAGGAGCTGAAGATGGGGTTTTTGAACAAGGTTGGATTGAGCACCGGATCTTTGGTGTGGAGTTCATAGAGCACAAACCCCAGCAGGACAAGCCCGCCGCCCGCGAACAGGGAGATAACCTGCCAGGAGCCCCAGGGATAGGTGGAGCCCGCCCAGGTAAATCCCAACAGCACCGCCAAGAGTCCCACCACCAAAATCAAGCTTCCCACTAAATCGGGCGTTGCCTTGTGGGCGGTGCGCACACGGGGAAGAAATGCCCATACCAGCACCAGCGCAATGAATGCAATGGGCAGGTTGATGTAAAAGACCCACCGCCACCCGAAGTTGTCGGTAATCCACCCGCCCAGCGCCGGTCCGATAATGGAGGCGAGTCCAAAAACGCCGCCAATAATCCCCATCCAGCGTCCACGCTCACGGGGATTGAAAATATCGCCGATGGTGGCCCGGGGCATCGACATCATAGCGCCCGCCCCGATGCCCTGCCCAGCGCGGGAGAGAATCAGCGCCATCATACTATGGGCTGTTCCGGAAATGGCCGAACCCACCATGAAGGCGATGAGCCCAAAAATATAAAAAGGTTTCCGCCCATAGACGTCTGACATTTTCCCGTAAATCGGGACGGTCACGGACGACGCCATCATGTAGGCGGTAAAGACCCAAGCGTAGAGCGTCAGGCCTTTTAAGTCGCCGATAATGGTCGGCATGGCGGTCGACACCACGGTCTGGTCCATGGACGAAAAGAACATCGTGATGAGTACAGCCACCAGCACCCACCATCGTCGCGGTCCCGTTATCCGATTGGTCTCTTGAACCGTTGCCATGTGGGTCACCTCGCTCACGGTAGTGTGCCGAAAAGTGAAGAACCTCACCGCAAAACTTTTCGCCAGACATGACAAACTTCCCCAGCGTCGTTTCAGTCTCCCTGCCAGAGACGCATCACATTCTGGTGAAAAACCTGCGCAACGACGGCCTCGGTTTTGCACGCGCTCATCACGCGAGCCCGGTGCACTTCAAGAGCTTCCTCGACAATGGGGAGATCGCTGCCATAGATGATGCGATCGGGATGACATGCGATAATGTCCTCCAACTTTTCTTGAGGAACCCAAAGGCGGGTCCCGGGAATCGCGGCGGTGTCCAGATAGAGATGCGGGTATCGGGGCAAAAGGGCCACAAAATCATCAATTTCCGCCGCGCCCAAGTGGGCAACCTGCACGCGAAGTTCCGGATACTTTTCCATCAGCCGACGGAAAAAGTCCACGCCCACAAAGGAATTTTGATGCGGTTCGGTGCCGACATGCACGACGAGCGAGCGCTTCCGCTCCTGAACCAAGCGATACAGCGGATCAAGACGCGGGTCATCCGGCCGCACTTTTTGCACATTGCAGTGGATTTTAAAGCCGGCGAACTGAAAGCGGTCCAACGCTTCCCGGGCGATGGACTCCAGGTCCGGGTCGTCAGGATGCACCGTCCCATAGAGATGGAGTTCAGGACGCCCTTGACTCCATTCATAGAGCCAACGATTTAATTCTCGGGCAATATTGGGACGATGAGCGTAGATCAAAATGGAAGCAGCGCTAACCCCGGATGTCTTGGCGTCCTGCCAAATCTCCTCTTCCATCCGGTCTGGATTGCGGACGCTCCACCCGGCTCGCTTAAACCAGGCATAGATGCGTTGTTGCCAATAGCCCGGAAAAATATGAATGTGACCGTCGTAAATAGGCTTGGGGTCCAAATTAGCACCTCAGCAGTCTCGTCGACTCTCTGCTATCATGACCGTAAAAGATTTCTCGGGATCCCGTCAACCCGGCGGGCCTGGAGTACGAAGGAGGCAGTGCCGTGAATCCACGCCGAGTGCAACGGAGCTGGAAACCGGATCGCATGCGCAAAAGCGCCATCCATGAGGTGGCACAGGTCTTGCCTCCTGGCCGATGGCAAGAGTTTGATCCCTTTTTGCTGATGGCCGAAGATTGGTTTCGTCAGGGAACGTTCGCGGAGCATCCCCACCGAGGCATTGAAACGGTCACCTATGTCATTTCCGGCCGTATGGGCCATTATGACAACAAGACGGGGCATGGCGGCGTACTGGGCCCCGGCGACGTGCAGTGGATGACCGCGGGACACGGCGTCATCCACCAGGAAGATCCGCTGCCTGGAGAGGTGGTCCATAGTCTGCAGTTGTGGGTTAACCTTCCTAAAGAACTGAAGTCGATGACCCCCCGCTATCAGGATTTGCCTCACGATCGTGTCCCGGCCAGTCAAGCGGACGGCGTTTTGATCCGCGTGTACTCGGGGCGGATGGCTGGTCTCGCGTCGGACACCAAAAATGTCGCACCCGTCACAATGGCCGAAGTCCAGGTTGCAAAAGGCCAGTCCGCGACCTTAGACCTCGACCCAGAGCACAATGGCTTCCTCTATATCCTCGAAGGGGAAGGCATTTTTGGCCCCGACGCATTCCGCGGAACGGCGGGGGAGGTGCTGTGGTTGTCCCACGAAGGCGATGCCTTGTCCCTTCGCGCTAAGGATCATCTGCGCTTTGTCATCTACACGGGAAAACCGCTGCATCAGCCTGTCGTAGCTTATGGTCCTTTTGTGATGACCACGATGGATGAAATCCGCCAAGCCTTTGACGACTATCACAGCGGCCGCTTTCTGGAGTAAACTCAAGGATTCGCACACACTAATGGAGGTGACGCATGAAATTTTACGGTTTCCTATCAAACTCTCACACTGCCGCACTAATAAGCCCCGACGCGTCCATTGATTGGTTGCCCTTCCCCCGGTTTGATAGCCCAGCGGTCTTTTGCAAATTGCTCGGCGATGACCAGAACGGATTTTTCCACATCGTCCCCGAAGGTCAGGAGGGCCACGCGGAACAGGAATATCTTCACGATACCAACGTCGTAAAAACCGTCTGGCGGACCGATGCGGGCCGTGCCGTCATCCACGACTATCTGGCCATTGGGCGGCCGGAACTACGCCGCTTCGTGAAGAGTGAGATCCCCCTTAAAGTCGAGTGCCAGCCGCGCTTTCATTACGGCCTGATTCAAGCGACACCGACCCCCATTGAGCATGGTGCCATTTTTCGGAACCCTCTGGATCGGGAAGCGCTCATTCTCTTAATTCATCCCGACGACGAACGCTTATTTGATGGAGTCACCGCACAGTATTCGATGGGCCGATGGGTGCTCCCCCCCGGGCGCTACGAACTCATTTTGCAATATATTGCTGACGATGAAGATCGGCTGGTCGAGGCGGCCGATGTCATCCGGGAGCAAACGGCCGTGCTCAAAGATGATTTGGCCCACGAAGATCTGAATGCCGCACTCACCGAAACCATTCTCTTTTGGCGCCACCGTCTGGATATGCTGCCAGCGTATCACGGTCCCTATGCAGACGCCTATCGGCGCTCGCTATTAGTTCTCTATGGCCTCACCTATCAAACCAATGGCGCGATTATCGCCGCTCCGACCACCTCATTGCCGGAGACCATTGGCGAAACACGGCAGTGGGACTATCGCTTCGCCTGGGTTCGCGACGGTTCGTATGCCGCCGAAGCACTGCTGATGGCGGGCGATCATGTTGGCTCGCGGCGTTTTCTGGAGTTTCTCCTGAATTGCATTGATCTGCAGGGCAAACCCTTTGACGCCCCGTTCTTTCATGTGGACGGCACCTTGATTCGAGGCGAGCATGATTTGGGCTGGCTAGCTGGATATCAAGGGTCATATCCCTGCCGGGAAGGCAATGCCGCGACGCGGCAGTTGCAACTCGACATTGAAGGGGACTTCCTCTATACCGTCTATCGGTATTATGCCGATACCCACGACCAGGAGTTCCTTCGCTTCTATTGGCACCGAATCCGCCTCGCGGTTGATTGGGTAGAGGCCAACTGGCATCAAAAAGATGCCAGTCTCTGGGAATTTCGCGATCAGGATGACTACTACACCCATTCGCAGTTGATGTGTTGGGTGGCGCTCCATTATGGCTCCAAGATGGCAGACGCGGTCAATGACGCCGAACGGGCCAACCGATGGAACAAAGCCGCGGAGAAAATTCAACACACCATTGAGACCCGAGGCTTTAACCAAGATGAGAACTCCTATGTGCAATCTTTCGGTGGTTCCGCGGTCGATGCCGCGCTCTTGGTGATGCCGCTGTATGGCTTTTGTGCGGCGGATGATCCCCGATTCTTGGGCACCTTGAAGAAGATTGAAGCGGACTTGGTCAAGGGCCATTGGGTGTATCGCTATGCCAGCGACATGCTTGGAACCGCCGCCCATCCCTTCGTGCTGGCATCCTTTTGGTTGGCCCGCGTGTATATCCGCTTGGGCCGCACCAATGAGGCAGAAAACCTCATTCAAGGTCTATTGGGATATTGTACCGATTTGGGGCTTTTGGGGGAGCATGCCGATCAAGAGACCGGGGACCCCAGGGGAAACTTTCCCCAAGGATTCTCACATTTGGGGCTGATAATGTCGTTGATTGAGCTTCACGCGGCGCGTTCGGAGCCAAAGGCTTCCCGGTAACTTTTCTTCCGTACGGGGCGTTTTTTGTCAGAAGGGGTGACCGCATGTCCATTTTCCATCAGCGGCCCTATATGGTCGCGTCTCTCATAGCCGGCGGTGCGCTGGCGCTGTTGCCGTTGTCATATCTGGCGGGATGGTTAGGCGACCTTGGCCAGGTCAAACCCGCTTTGACCGCCTTGACCACCGCCCGCCAACAACTCGCCTGGCAAACCGCTCACGAACCGCATCAGCCGCCCCAAGGGACGCCCCAATTGAGTGCCACCTGGACCGATGCTTCAGCCACACTCTCGTGGAACAAGGTCGCGGGCGCCACCAGCTATACCATCTATCGCGCACCAGCCGGTGCTTCTTTTGGGCAGGCGTCGGCCATCGCCTCGGTGAGCCCCAAGCACCACATGTCCTACACCGATACGACGGTGTTGCCAGGCACAAGCTATCGCTACTGGGTGGCGGCCGACAACACGGTGGGCGAGGGTCCGGCCAGCCTGGCTCTTTTCGTGCATACCTATTTGTCCTGGACCACAGTGGCCAACATGGGCGAAGAGGGCGCGGGAACCGCAACGCTCGATCAATGGAGTAAAACCGCCTGGGGGATTTTAGGAAGCCAGTCGACCAAGACCTCGGGCCCCATTTGGGATGTCGCCGGAACACTGGTCACGCCGCTGACCGCTCTACCCACCCATTCCAACTGGATTCGTTCGCAGGGGACCCAATGGCACGTCAATGGCAAAACGGCCAATGCCAAGGGCCAAACGACCAATGTGACCGAACTCCACAGTTCAGCTCAGCTGCCCCGTCTCACCACGGGCCCCAGCACCGCCAGTGACTTGGCCCTCTGGCAACAAAACGGCCACTGGATTACGGCGATCATTAACCGCGGCACCAGCCCGCTCCCGCCAAGCGCCCTGATTCTCAATCAATATGGAGCGGTGGTGGGATTGACGAACCGCGAGGGAATGCTGGTCCATGCCTAGCCTCTACCTGGTGCGGCATGGAGAAACGCGTCCGACCCCGAGTCAGGACCCTCGGCTGTGGGAACTAACGGACAAGGGCAAACGTGATGCCCGGGCATTGGGCCGCCTCATCCCCTGGGATTCCGTCGGTAAAGTGGTCGCCAGTCCCGAGTCAAAAGCCCAGCAAACCGCCCATTGGCTCACTTTGGGAACCCCCTTTAACCATGAGTTGGAGGTGCTCGATGGGCTTCACGAGCTGGCAGCGCCTTTTGTTTCCGACCCGCTTCTGTTTCGGAGCCAACTTCAGGCGTACTTTGCCGGAAAGCCCCAACCGGGATGGGAGCCGCTTGAGGCGGCCCGGATGCGCATTCTCGACGCTCTGGACCATGCCTTGACGCTGGCCTTTCCCAAAGCGGCGGTAGCCGTATCGCACGGACGAATTTTGACGGTGCTCTTAAGCGCGATTACGGGCCGCCTCCCGTCTCTCGATGCCTGGGAAAAAATTGCCATGCCCGACCTTGCCCGTGTCAATCTTGAACACCGCGTCATTGAGATCCCGTTCGGCATAACCTTGCACCCGGACCGGGGCAACATGCCCACCGGCAAACCCCGGATTTAGCCGGGAGAGCGTCCCTACCCTTGGCTTGCCCCCTTTTCAACGTCCGGCAGCGAAACGGGATAATCGAAGCCTGGGCCTGCATCGGATCCTCGATCATCTTCCGGCAGCTCGACGATCATGCAACAGCCCAACCCTTTTCCCGCGCTTTCCGCACGGATTCGTCCTCCGTGCTGCGTTACGATTTCCTGGACCAGCGCCAACCCCAAACCGCTGTTGGCCGTTGGAAGGTGATGCACCGGCGGCAGGCTGCCCTGGAAAAACCAACGGAATAGCGCGTCACCACTCTCCGGATCGAATCCCACGCCGGTATCCCGGACGGTCAACAACACAACCGGTGCCTGCCGCGTCAGCTCCACCTGAATGCGCCCACCTTTAGGCGTGAACTTGAGCGCATTGGTCAGTAGATTGTCTAAGACTTGTCTTAGACGGGCCGAGTCCCCCACGATTCGGACGGACGGTGCAAGAGACATCTCGAGCCCAACCCCCAAGCCTCCCGCTCGCTCTTTTAGAGCGTTAACTTCATGGAACACCAGTCTGTCAAGGAGCAGCGGCTCACGGTCCACGCGCAGGCGTCCGGCCGTGATGCGGGCCAAATCCATGAGATCTGTCACCAAACGGGTTTGGACGGCGATATGGTCATTGATTGTGGTGAGACAGGCGGCAACGGAGTCCTTTGTGAGAGCCTCTGCCATCGGCATTTCAAGGATCGGATCGAGCATCTCTTGGAGCGTATCCGCCGCGAGCTGCATCACATTGAGTTGATTGCGAAGTTCGTGCGCCAGTCCAGCCTGCCATTCCTGTTGATGGGCGCGCGCCCGATCAACAGCCAGCACCAGCCGTAGAACGTCGGCGCACGCGGAAACCAGACCCCGATGTTCGGAAGATAACACGTAGGGCCTCCGGAAGTAACAGGCGATGGCTGCCAAAGCTTGGCCCTCAGGCGCTACTACGGGGTGAAAGTATACCGCGCGGACCCCCGATTGAAGGGCCGCCTCGCGAAGTTCCGTCCAGCGGGCATCCGTGGCGATGT
Organism: Sulfobacillus harzensis; assembly: GCF_012933365.1. Classification (GTDB taxonomy): domain Bacteria; phylum Bacillota; class Sulfobacillia; order Sulfobacillales; family Sulfobacillaceae; genus Sulfobacillus_B; species Sulfobacillus_B harzensis. The sequence continues at coordinate 10,754 of NZ_JABBVZ010000035.1, forward strand.
CAACGACCTCCACCCCGCGTCCTGCCGCCACCGCCCAAGCCACCGGTTGCGGATGGTCGCGATATAGGGCTTGCGCACGTTCACGATATGCCCCAGGGAGGTGTGGAGCGTAGAGGGTGAGTCCGACGATGCCCGGCGGCCAACGCAAAATGCCGGCCATCGCGCCGGGAATCTGGGATTCCAATGTATCGATAATGCGATCCAGGACCCACGCCAAGGGGGCGTTAAGGCCAATCCCCGCCAGAACCGTGCTAAGTATATCCATCCGAGATCTGGCTGGATGGCGCGAGGTCTCTCGGCTGCGGGCTAGGAGTGGACGAGTCCATTCCACGGCCATGGCCACCGCCGCCGGGTCAGGGGTTGGGGAAGACCAAAAAACAGCGAGTACGTGGTCTGGAGCCACCGGTTCGAGAATTCCCTCTACCATGTTAGACTGCCGAAGCCAGTCCTCCCACCGTTGCGGCAGCGTTTCCGCCGAATTGACCGACCACTGAGTCCGCTGTCGAATTCCTATGAGCCCGTCTTGGGGCAGGGAATCCACGCTCGGATCCCGCCCGTTGCCCCAAACCGACGCACCGCGATCCCCGGTTTTCCAGCTCAACCCCACATGACAATGCGGGAGTGCATCGGACAGAGCTTCAACGACCGCCGCGTGCAAAATGTCTGGCGATGCCTCGTGTGATACGAGGGAAAAGACCCTGGGAAACTTTTCGGCCAGTGTAGCCGCAACTTCGGACAGCGTCACACCCTGGCACCCCCAAAAAATGGTTTCAATGAACGACATTCTTCGGCCGCTAAACTAATTCCTTCCTTGCTGAACAAAAATTCGGAATATCAGGGATCAATCCCGTGACGGCATTCCTTTGAGCCAAACCGCGACCAGTCAACGGCCGACGCCCGTGGCAAGGACGGCAGCGCCCCTTCCCGGGAAGCCGCCAACGAACCCACATGCACGGCCAGGCGGAGAGCGCGACTCCAGGAATACCCATGTGTGAGCGCCCATACCAAGGCCCCGTCGAAGGCGTCCCCCGCGGCGGTAGGATCGACGGCTTCCACCGCGTCAGCAGAAACTCGCTCTTCGCGGCCCGAGCGGTGCGCGGCAAAAGCGCCCTACGCCCCCAAGGTGACGACAACCCATTGCAAACGGGGAAATCGCGCAAACAACGTCCGGGCCCCCCGAGTCAAGTCCACCTGCTCGGATAGACTGGCCCCCATAATCTGGGCAAACTCCCCGCGATTCGGCGTCAGCACGGTGGCGCGCTCGAGAATGTCAGCGGTCATGTCCGTAGCAGGTGCTGGGTCAAGGACAACCGTTCCGCCGCGCATTAGCATCTCATCCATCGCGGCAGCCGTTGCAGCCGGTGAAATTTCTCCCTGCACCATCAGTATCCGCGCGTCGCCCCAGTGGGCGGCGAGTGAACGTACCGCATCGGGTTCCAGCAGACGGTTGGTTCCGGACACGTGCAAAATGTATTGGCCATCCGGAGAAATCACCGGAACAGCATAGGACGTGGAAGCGGCTTTCAAGGTTAATATCCCCCGGTCGTCTCCCACTTCCACTCTGGCCATATCCCGCATCATTTGGCCTAAGACGTCCTCCCCCACCGTGCCAATGAGGAGAGGATGGCCACCTAGGCGGGATACTTGGGCCGCTTGGTTGAATCCCTTGCCGCCAGCAAAGATGCCGCCCTTAGACGCGATCAGCGTCTCCCCAGGTCCCGGTGCACGCTCCAACCAAACCGGCAGATCAACCACCAAACTCCCCACCACAATGACCTCAAACTTCTGATCCATCAGCATCCCGCCCTCCTTGTCCGCCAGAAACCTCGCCATGACGGGGATCGCCGCAACATTTACCGTTCCATATTGCGACTCGCCAACCCCATGGATTCATTCGTCGCCTGAGAGCCTTTTCCTTGAATGATGCCCGAGAAGGCTTGGGGAGGACTGGGAACGGGACATGAAGCCTGCCTCGTGGAATCGACCTCCGAGGCGCCTTTTCACCCCTCCGAATTTCCCAAAAGATGGCCCCTATCCCAAGAAGGACATTTTCCCTAAATGTCGAAAGTCTCTTGCTTATATCTTGCGATAAACTGAAGGAGGTTACTCGATGCTACCACATGTTTCGGCGTCATCGAAGCCATCTGGACTTCGTGCCAAAAAGAAGCTCTCCCTGGGAGCAGCATTGGCCGCCGTCATGATGTTCGCTGCCGCCTGCGGAAGCACAGCGACCAAGGGTTCGACCACTAGTGCCAGCACCGGGTCGCCTAATCCCAACGGCGTCATTAATTATGCGGAGACGCCCGATTCCAGCCTTAACTGGTTCCTTCCCATTGTCAACGCCAGCTATGACAGCATTCAAAATTTCCAGTTCATCTACCAGATGTACAAGCCTCTTTTGTGGGTGAACGCCAATTACAGCATCAACTGGAATTCCTCGATTGCCAAGAAAATTACCTACAACAAGGCTGGTACCGTGTACCATGTCTTCCTACACAAGAAATGGCACTGGTCCAATGGCCAGCCTGTGACCAGCAAGGATGTACTGTTCTCATGGGACGTGATTAAGGAAGCTTCATCACCTCAAGCCCCCGCTCCCTGGCCTTATGTTGGTGCCGGTACCGGCGACATCCCCAATGGGGTTCAGAGCGTGGTGGCTAACAACCCCTATGAGGTCACCTTCACACTCAAGAAGCCGGCCAATCAGCAATGGTTCATCTTCAACGGGATCATCCAGGTTGTCCCCATGCCGAGTGCGGCCTGGGACATTCATAAGAACATCTTGAACGAGGTCAAGTACCTGGGTTCGGAAGGCAGCAATCCCCAGTTTGACCAGGTAGTTGACGGCCCGTTTAAGATTGGCCGCACCAAACGCGATCAATATTGGGAGCTCGTGCCCAATCCCAAATACAATGGACACAAGAGCAAGGTCAAGGCCCTCTACTTTGACTATGAGGGCTCCTCCTCAAGTGAATTTGCGGCCTTGAAAACCGGCACGGTCAACGTCGGATATCTCGACTTATCCCAATATGGATCCAAGAGCGTCCTCACCAATCTCGGGGACGTGATTACGCCTGAATATCTATTCGGGTATTTTGAGACGCAGCTCAACATGTTCCCCGGGTCGCCGGTAAAGTCCCTGCTGGACAAGCTCTACGTCCGCCAGGCGTTGCAAATGAGTCTTAACCGCCAGGCGATCAACCAGGACATCTATCATGGCTACGCGCCCCCGATTGATGGACCAATTCCCCAAACGCCCAAGACCCAATTCTTTGACCCTGCGCTGGCAAAGAATCCATATCCGTACAGCCCCGCCAAGGCGCGGAAGCTCTTAGAAAGCCATGGATGGAAGATGGTCAACGGCGTAATGACCCGTCATGGACAGCCATTAGCACTGAGCCTGGCCTATCCCACCGGTACGCAATCGGAAACGACGGAAGTCCAACTGATGCAAGCCGACTGGGCCAAGGCCGGGATTAAGGTCTCCCTGCAGAGTATGCAGGCCAACCAGTTGGAGGAGATAACCTACACGCCCTCCGAGTCGGCCCATTGGGACATGGCCACGGGTCTGGCCTGGTTCTATGACGGCCCCGGCTATTGGCCGACCGGCGGTCAGTTGTTCGCGAGCAATGCGCCATCGGGATTCGGTTACAGCAATTCAACCGAAGACGCCTTGATTCAGGCGACCCACCAGCCTTATCCGACCGCGCAACAATCGCTGAATGCGTTCTACAAATACGAGGACTTTACCGCCACGCATTTGCCGGTGTTGTGGCAGAACAACGTCGGAACTTTAGCGGTTCATGCCCCCAACGTCCACGGCTCGGTCAAGTACGCCGATGCCTCAGTAGGATTCCCGCAAATGCAGTACTGGTGGGTTTCGAAATAAGCCGCATTCACGAGGAGCTGCCCCGGGCAGCTCCTCTTGTTTACTCCCCAAGATGACGGCGTCAGCTCCTAGCCCGGTCGATGGCGGCCTTCCATCCTCGGTACAGCGTCTCCCGAATGTTCTGCTCCATCTCAGGAAGAAATGGGGGATCGAACCCGAGACCTGCCGGAAGATTGTCAACGCTCAATAGTCCACGTCCCATCCCTGCCAAAAGAGCCGCCCCCCAAGCCGTGGCCTCAAGGTTCCGCGAGCGTTCGACCGCCGTCCCCAAAATGTCGGCCTGAAACTGCAGCAGGAACCCATTTTTCGCTGCCCCGCCGTCCACTCTCAGCGCCTCTACCCAAAGGCCCGAGTCCTCGCGCATAGCTTCCAGCACATCGCGCGATTGATAGGCAATCGCCTCCAAGGCGGCCCGCACTAGATGGGCTCGATCGGTGCCACGCGTGATCCCCGTAATGATGCCCCGGGCCCCTTCATCCCAATAGGGGGCACCCAGCCCGGAAAAGGCCGGCACCAAATACACGCCCCCCGTGTCTGGGACCGAACGCGCCAGCGCTTCGGCTTCCTCCGAACGGCCAATGAGTTGCAACTCATCCCGCAGCCATTGCACCACCGCACCGCTGGCAAAAACCGATCCCTCCAGGGCATAGGTCACGTCTCCGGAAATCGACCAGGCCACCGTGGTCAGAAGACCATGGCGCGACGGTACGGGTCTTTGGCCGGTATTCATGAGGACAAAGGACCCCGTGCCGTACGTGTTTTTCACCATACCGGGTTTGAGGCATCCCTGCCCCAATAGCGCCGCCTGCTGATCGCCCGCCATGCCGGTCACGGGGATGACACGTCCCAGCCACTGGCGATCAATTTCACCGATCTCCCCCGCTGAGGCGCCCACCTCGGGACACATCGCTGGTGGGATGTCGAGAATCTGCAATAATTGCTCATCCCAGGTCAAGTCATGAATGTTGAACATGAGGGTGCGGGAAGCATTGGAGACGTCCGTACGGTGAAGGCGTCCCCCAGTCAAGCGATATACAAGCCAGGTGTCCACCGTCCCGAACAAAATATCGCCGCGTTCGGCACGACGTCGAAGTTCGGGCCTTTGTTGAAGGATCCAAGCAACCTTGGTCCCAGAAAAGTATGGGTCCAGCACCAATCCAGTCTTCTCATGAAAGACCGGTTCGAGTCCATCTTCGCGGAGCTTTTGGCAGATCGGGATGGTCCGTCGACATTGCCATCCAATCGCCGGGTGAACAGGCCTTCCGGTGTGGCGATCCCAAAGAATCGTCGTCTCCCGTTGATTCGCGATCCCTATCGCCACGATACGGTCTGTGGCGTTGGGAACGGCGCCAAGACAATCCTGCATGGCGGCCCAAAGTGAAAACCAAATCTCTTCCGGATCTTGTTCCAGCCATCCAGGCTCCGGATATCGCTGCGACAAGGGTCGCTGTCCCGAGGCTACAACTTCTCCGCGCTCAGTGAACAGAATGGCTCGCGAACTGGTGGTGCCCTGGTCCAGGGCGAGAAGGAGACTCATCCACTTACCCCCAAAACGACGTTGGTCTGTTTCAAGACTCGTTAGCTCATCGTGCGGCCGCCCGGCGAATGATGACGGGGCTGAGGAATATATTGCATAGCGACAAACAAGAAAATGCCGCCATTGGTCTCTTGCTCAAAAACCCGCTGTGCGCGGAACCCCGCCCTCTCATAGACTGTGCGGGCGCGTTCATTGAAAAGCGCCACAAAGAGGCATGGGGTGTGGCGGGGCCAGAGGGTTCGGGTCAAAGCAAGAATCTCCTGCATGAAAAGCGCACCAAGCCCTTGGCCAGTAAGACCCGGGGAAAGCCCGAGCCCCAGTTCCACCTCTGAATCATGGGTCTCGAAAATGACAAAGCCCACCCGATCCCCGACCACGGTTTTCCATACCCAATGACTATTCGGCGCCCAGTTCTCGATGTCCAGCAATTCCGCCCGATCATCCGGGTCGGCGTCAAAGTCATAAAAGTCGTAGGGTGGAGGGTAATGCCAAGATGAAATGGCAACGGCGTCATCCGCCGTCATAGGTTCCCAATGAAAGATGCCCTCACCCCCAGCCAGCCCTGTCGGTTCACCATGTCGCGCCAATATCTTACCCCGGATGATGGGAAACAGCTCTGTGCCCATTAGCATGTGATATCAAGAAACTTGCTAGCCCAAGCCTAAAGGACGTGACTTTCCGAGTCGGCCTTACATCCGGTTAGGGCTTACCTCAAAATAATGCATCAAGGTGCTGCAGTTACCATTAACTGGCTTGTGGCGAAAAATTAACGAATCGTTGCCATACCCTTCGTTCTTTTGCAATCAAGCGAGATGGACGCAACCCCATTATAGGCGTTGATTGAGGTATTGCGTTAAGCGTCGGCGCGCCGTCTAATCATGGCCAATCATCGCTCCCAATCCCGCTCAGCATCGCTATTGATCTATAATTCAGATAAAGGAGGTGGAAAGATTGGATGTCACATTAAGACGCCGGTTGCATTATACGTCAGATTGGTTGGCGGCCAGTGCCGGGATTTTAACCGTAGCCGCCGCCGCTTACCTCTGGTTTGCGCCCGGAGGTGCGGGGACGAGTTGCACTGGCACTTTGCACGGTTCCTCGTGCCAGTCTCTCCCGTACGTTTTGAGCACGGGAGTCGCCTCGTTCGTGTTGACTCCACTGGTGGTTGCGCTTGCTGTATTACTCGCGGGGCTTTTGTTTCATTATCGTCGAAAGCGTCTTTTCCTGGGCGGCTTCGGAGCGGCCGTTGTGGTATTTTTGGTCGCTTCGTTTGGGATAGACTGGCCCTTTTTGCCCGCAGCGGTGTTCAGCATCATAGCAGCCTGCCTTCCCCCTATCGCCGAAGGGCGGTACGATCGGAATTAATCCTTGTGGATTAAGCCGACGTGTTCTCGCGCCGGCCATAATATTTGTCCCTTGAGCGGTGATTGACGGATCGTGTGCACTTGGTGCACCGCAGATTCGCAAATCAATGGAGACGGTCGTTGGGAACCGAACCCAACTCCAGTCCTTCACAACGGGCACTAACGGTTTGACTGCATTGGAGCTTTGAATGGGCATAAGCGCCAATGTGGAATGATCGCGGGATTGTTTTGCACAAAAAGATCCGAGAAGATGGAATACTGGTTGGTGCCCACAGCAAATACCTGAAGCAGCTACCGGATCCTGCTGGACTCTCCAATACCAGGAACAACTTCCCGCCGTCTACCGGGATGTCGACGTCACCGGTTGACGTTTGAAAGACTACCCCTTGCTGAGCGAGAATACTCGGCAGCACGGGCAATACCGGCCCAGGTTGCGGCGTAAAAATCGTCCAGGCCGTACCGCGAACGGTGAATATGTTGCATTTTCACTCATACGAAGCTCCCTCCCCTGAGCTCCATTCCAAAATATGGAAGGGTGTGCTTATTAGCGTGTGCCCCTTTCTCTCTGTTAGTTTGGGCATTCGCGGCTCATCGTGCAGCCACGGAAGCTGCTCGTACTTCAGAGCATTAGACTGTTACTTCAGGGTCGAGGCTTGGGGTTTTTGGCCCGCGTCGTATTGCCGGTTCCACTCGGCCAGTGCAAGTTCAGGACGAACCGCGCAGTGCCGACGGCTTGCTTAAAGAACCGGATCGGATCCGTCGTCGGATCCAACTGGATTTTGTGCGCTAATGTAGCATGGACGGCCTCTTTTAAGCTCTTGCGATAGTTCCGCAACCCGTACAACCGCGCGGAAAACACCTGCGTAATGGTGAGTAAATCTTGGACCAACTCCTGTTCGGGAGATAAGTGCTCTTGATTGAGCACTAAAATCTCACAACCGTGTTGCTGGCAGAATCGCTCGAATCGCTCGAACCACTCATAACCAAATCAAGTCGACCGGTCTTTATGGGCCAGCATCACCGTACCGACTTCTTCCCGCGGCAATTCCGGAGGCGCGGTTAGAGAGAGGGCCGGCCGTGAATCCGACACGTACCAGCCCTTTGTTCCAACATGGACCGCTGTATCCGATGCCATCTCGGCAGTTAGAGAATGTTCTCCAACAAGGCTAACCAAATACGGATATGCCCGAACTCGTCGCCCATGATGGTCATCAACAGATACCGAATTTCGCGAGTGGGCGCGATCGATGCCAAATGAGCGTAGCGCGCGACGGCATGGGTTTCGCCCACAATCGCCATTCGAATGTCCTCGACATAGCCCGTGTTGGCCGGAGGTTGAACCGGCGGTGCGCCCTTGGCGTCAGGATTTAATTGATGGAGCAGCGCTGCCTGGGTCCGTGCATGGGCGGATTCGTCCCCCACAATGCTGGTGATGATTTTGCGGGAGATATCATCCGGGCTCTCGTTGGCAATGTTGGCATAAAACTCGACGTCCGAGAGCTCATCCTGGAGAGACTCCTCAATTTGTTCAACAAAGCAACGAAGGTCATCCTTACGATCGGTCTCTGACAATGTGTTGCCCCCCTTTTTCGTGATTGAGCTTACGTGCTCACCACACGGTATGCACACTGGTACATTTTGGCAACACCTGGTTGCGGAAAATGGCCCGACTGGGCAAATTACGGGATTCGGTCCGCGCGACGCGATACAACCGATTATTGGCACCGACCTCTGCCATCTGCCGGGGGACCTATTTTCGCGACCATGCCAGACGCGAATCTTGACATGGTGGTCGAGCTTCGTCATGGTAGATCCAAAAGAGCCCCTGCGAGGTGAAGAAAATGAGTGCAGACGAAGCACGGCCGCCGTTTCCTCCCTTTGACGAGGAGAGTGCCCGACAGAAAGTGCGGATGGCCGAAGATGCGTGGAACACGCGCAATCCGGAAAGAGTGGCGTTAGCCTATAGCAAAGACAGCCAATGGCGAAACCGATCCGAGTTTATCCACGGTCGGGAGGAAATTATCGCGTTTTTGCGGCGCAAGTGGGCACGGGAATTGGACTATCGCCTCATTAAGAGTCTCTGGGCCTTTCACCAGGACCGCATCGCAGTCCGCTTCGCCTATGAGTAGCACGACGATTTGGGCCACTGGTACAGGTCCTACGGGAACGAGATGTGGCAATTTAATGCCCAAGGCCTAATGGTGCGCCGACATGCGTCGATTAATGACCTCTCGATTCAACAATCAGATCGCCTGTTTCATTGGCCTCTGGGTCCCCGACCGGCCGACGTGCCGGAGTTGGAGGCGTTCCCTATTCCCTTGTAATAGTTGGGCCAGCAATCGCGAAAGATAGGACACCGTGAACGTTGGCGACCAGGTCCCAGCCGGACACCCTGATTTTGGAACGCGAAGCACCCATTATGTGGGGGCACCCCCATACGAAACGTTTAGAGGCGCGTCCCGTTTTGCAGTCACAAAGGACGTATCCCAAAGAGACCGCGTTTCCCGCCACACTTCATGTCGAAGGCGTCCCCGCAGCGGCGCCGTTACAGATCGGCCGCCGCCTCCTCATCCAGCACGAAGGTGACATTGGGGTGCATTTGCAGAAAGCTCGCGGGCACCTCGGTTGAGACTTCCCCCGACAAAGCGCGTTTGACGGCCCAGGCTTTGTCACGTCCAAACGCCATGAGCACAATCGCTTTGGCCTGTAAAATCGATTGAATCCCCATGGTAATCGCTTGATCCGGCACCTGTTCCCCACTGCCAAAGAAGCGGGCGTTCGCCTGCATGGTATCTTCCGTAAGTTGAATGACATGGGTACGGGTCTTCAAGGAAATGTCCGGCTCATTGAACCCGATGTGGCCATTACGGCCAATGCCGAGGATCTGCAAGTCAATCGGATGGGCGGCCAAAATGGCGTCATAACGGACGCATTCCGCCTCCAAATCGTCGGCGGTGCCGTCGGGTATGAATGTCCGGCCGGGGGGAATATCAATCTGACTAAACAAGTGATCCTGCATAAAGCGGTGGTAGCTTTGCGGATGAGTCCAAGGGAGTCCGACGTACTCGTCCAAATTGATGGTGGTCACGTGACTGAAGCTTAACCCTTGGCGGTGAAAGTCCACAAGTTGACGATAGAGGTTGACCGGCGTCGCCCCCGTGGCTAATCCCAACACCGGATGCGGTTCCCGCTGCAAGAGACTTTCAATAAGCGCTGCCGTATAGACTGTCGCCAAGCTGTCTGATGAGAAGCGTCGCACCTTCATAAGTCTTCTCCTTATATTAGAGTCATCGCCTAGAGTCCGGCACCCACGCCGTGAGCCGCCTCATAGCGACGAATGGCCATCCGCGTAAACAGGGGCAAGGCCAACATGGCACCACTTGAAATCGCCGTCAACACAATGAAGGCTGCATCTCCGAGGGTACGCACGAAAAGCCCGCCTATTAAGATGGTGGTGCGCGACAGCGCAAAGGGGAACTCCATCCAGAGCCCAAAGCGGGTGCGCCACACCACGTCACCCTGCATGATGACGCGATAGCGTTGTCGGCCCGAGGCGCCTTGCAGATAGAGCCCGCCCACCCGCATTAACAACACCACTATTGTGCTCCAACCGTTCTTGGGCACAAGAAAGGCGAGTCCATAGCTGGCTAGAATAAGCACGATGCCCATGACCAACCACACATCCTGGGAAAAGTGGGCACGGCGATACCAGGTTAACGCCGCCAGTAAGATAAATGAGTAGCCGATGTTCAAGAGCGCTACGATCCCCACATTGTTGCTGACGGTGAAGATGTAAATCATTGAAAATAAGGTGAGAAACTGATTGACCAAACCGGTGCACATGACCACCGCCATTACCCAGGCTGTTCCAGGCTTGGCAAAAACCTCCCGAAACCCAATCCGGCCTTGGAATAGATTCTCGGCAAGCCCTTTATGGGGAAGGCGTATCGACACGACGAAGGCCGCCAGTACGAATACCAGCATAATGAGAAAGGACAGCCGAAAACCGGCGGCGCCGACAATCCCCGCCGAAATGAGGGGGATCGCCACCGCAATGGCTTGTCCCAGCACGGTGTTGATGGAAAAATAATCAGCATACTGTTCTGACTTTAAAAAGGTGTACATGGATGAGTTGTTGGCGGCCCAAAAGAACCCTTGCGTGAGTCCAAAGGCCATCCCGATGCCGAGTGTGAAGAGCGTCCGCCAGCCGGGCACATAGAAAAACAGTGCCAGAAAGGTCACCCCGGCAAAAATGCTGGACAACAGCATGACGAAGCGGATGTCCCGTTTGTAAAGATAATGGGAGCCGAGAAAATAGGACGCAAACAAGGCAACCGTGCCAGCCAAATTGAACAGGCTCACGGCCAGAATGGATTCACCTTGGCGCCACCAATACAGGTTGACAAAGATGGTGACAAAATTGAAGATGGCCTGCATGGACGCGTTGACAGCAATCACCCACCAGACATCGCGGGGCAAATCGGGTACGCGTTCCCGAACCCAAACCACCGCCATCAAGCGAAGAACCGCGGCAACAACGAGCGGTTCTGCTCCAATATCTGGTCCAGCATCTCCCGGGCCGTATCCCCGGACGTCACTAACGGATGCAAGGTGAGCGCTTCCAGCGCAAGGCCGTAATCGCCTCGTACGGCCGCTTCAATGGTCAACTCCTCATAGGCTTTCACCACTTGCAGAAGGCCGCGCATAGACGTCGGCACCGGCAGTTCCAATTGAATTGGATGGGCTCCAGTCGCATCGATAACCGCATTCACCTCAATTGACGCGTCAGCCGGCAAGAAGGGAAGAATATGGCCATTGCGCACGTTCACCGTCTGGACATCACGGCGATCACTATAAATGGAGGCAATCAGTTCCACCGCCGCCAAGGAGTAATACGCGCCGCCCCGCTGCTCCAACTGCTTGGGCTTTTCCGCCAACTGGGGGTTTTGGTAGAGTTCAAACAGCTCTTGCTCAATGCGCTGCACGACTTCCCCGCGAGTCCCTTCGGTGCGCGCCTGCTGTTTTTCGTCGCGAAGCATTTCGTCGGTCATGTAGTAATAGCGAAGATAGCTGCAAGGAATCGCTCCCAAGCTCTTCAGCAGCACCGGATTCCAATCCAATGCGGGAATGTTCTTCACCGACGCCGCGTTGTTCAGCATGGACCACACTAGCGGCATAATGTCGGTATCGCCGACGCGAATTTTCCGAGCCCAGTTGAGGTGGTTGATGCCTACCCATTCAAAGTCCACCAATGCCCGGTCTACCCCCGCCATCTCGGCAATTTGCATTCGGGTGCCGATGGCCAGATTGCACAGCCCGATGTTCTTCACGCCCCCATATTTGAGCACCGCCTCGGTAATAATGCCGGTCGGGTTGGTAAAGTTAATCATCCAGGCGTTGGGGGCCAGATTCTGGATATCCTGCGCAATATCCAGAATAACGGGGACGGTCCGGAGCGCTTTGGCAAAGCCGCCCGCCCCGGTGGTCTCCTGCCCAAGACAGTCAAAGCCGAGCGGAATGCGCTCGTCCCGCACCCGCGCGGGCAAACGCCCCACGCGAATTTGTGTGATAACGAAGTCGGCATCGTGGATGGCCTCTTGGCGATTAAGCGTCAGATGCACCCTTATGGGTACAGCGGCCTTCTCCACCATGCGCCGCGCCAAGGCTCCAACAAGTTCGAGCTTCTGTCGTCCTTCTTCAATGTCGACTAAGTAGAGTTCTTGGATCGGAAACTCGTGATGATGGCGAATCAAGCCTTCCACCAGCTCGGGAGTGTAGCTTGACCCCCCGCCAATCACCGCCACCTTCAGCGCCGCTGTGGCCATCCATACCGCTCCCTCTCGCCCATCAAACAACTCTTGCGTGTCCAAACGATGAAACCTGTCTAGACATTTATATCGACGTGCTGGGATGCTGTCAACTCATTGGTTCGTGTTGCCTTGTTAAAGGCAACAGAATATCGAACAAGGGAAAAAGTTCCCTTAATGCAGATCCACCTCGGCATCGCAACCCCACGATATTCGGCACTATACTCAAACCGACCTCTAAAATAGACAACCAGCAACCGATGGATGGATAATGAGATTTGCTTGGATTGTCTAGACATTCATCCATATCATTCGGTGTGGGGAGGTGACGTGGTTGACGGAAAGCGACGCGCTAGTGCCCAAATATTATCGTATCCAACGGGACTTGTTGGATCGCATTCGCAACCATGATTGGCTGCCGGGTGCAGCCATCCCCTCAGAAACCGACCTTTGCAAGCAATATCAGGTGTCACGGGGCACAGTCCGACGCGCCTTGGATGAGTTGGATCGGCAAGGGCTGATTATCCGGTCGCCTGGCCGCCCCACTATTGTCAACACGCCCAAGATTCCCCTGTTGTCAAGTGGCTTTCGCACTGACATTGCCAAGAAGGGCATGGTTCCGGGTACCGAGGTGTTGACAATAGGGTATGTTAAGGCGCCGCTTCCCATCGCCGAATTGTTGGACGTGGATCAGGGCGTCCCGGTTCTCGCCATCGAGCGGGTCATCACCGCCGATGGTGTTCCGATTATTATCGAGACCGCCCATATTGCCCGGGACACGCAGCCCATTGAAGCCCAAGAAGTCAAAAGCCGTTCGCTGTTGGAGCTTATCCCGGAAAAGTGCGGCGTGTACCTCACCCGGGCGGTCGAATCATACGAGCCCATTCGCCTGTCGGCGTCACAGGCCCGCCTTCTTCATTGCCGTGCTGGTGATTTGGCCATTCAAGACCAAGCGTTGCTGTTTGATTCCGACCAGGTGCCGCTTTACGTCTCAACCGCGGTAGTGCGGGGCGACAAGGCTCGCATTCTCACGGAAACAAGTTTTAATGTTCATCGCTAATCATTTCATGGTGACCTCGCTGAACCTAACGGCGTTTATGAGATATCGACATGATTCAAAGGAGGCCGCTTTGTGGCACGAATCTCTGTAAAAACAACAGTGATTGCCATTCTTGCGGCAGCCGGCATCGTAGCCCCTCAGTCCGGACTCATGACCCGAGCGGCGGGACGGATTCTTACCGTCCCGCGGCATGCGCTGCAGCGTGTCGTGCAACCGCGGGCGGCGGCCGCATCGGACGTCACGACTCCGCTACAATCGGCCTGGCTAAAGCTTATTAATCAACCCAGCTTGTCGCATTCACAGGTTTCGGCCTATGCGGTGGACTTAAACACCCACCAGGTTCTGGCCGCCATCAATCCCAACACCCGCCTCACTCCGGGGTCGGTGACCAAGCTATTCACCAGCGCAGCCGCGCTGGAAACATTGGGCGGCCAGTATCGCTACACGACCCGGGTCATGATTCCCTCAACACCATCGGGGACGCCGGGCCCTATCTATCTTGACGGCGGCGGCGATCCCTGGCTGGAGGCCAATGGCCACGCCGATCTGGAAGCATTGGCCAAGCAGGTGGCATCTCAAGTGCCTGACGCCACCAAGGTCATTGGCGTTGGCCAGTCCTTTAGCGGACCGGGATACGGAATTGGCTGGCCACTCGGCATGCTGCCCCAAAATTACGCCGCCGCCACAAGCGGCCTCATGGCAGAGCGCAGCGAGGTCGCCGTCTATGTTTTGGGCGGCTTAACCCCAGGTGCCGCACCCACCGTGTCCTACAAATTCAATGGGCCGGCGCAGGACCCGAATTATTTCACCGTGGACAACCATGCCACGACGACAGAGCCCGGAAGCGCCACGACCATCAAGGTGACCCGTCTCTTGGGAACGAATACGCTCAAGATCATCGGCCATATCGCGGCAAAGTCCACCGCGGGGCCGTTCGTTCTCTCGGTCGGAAATCCGGCGCAGTTTGCCGCGGCATTATTTGAGAGCGCGTTAACACAAGACGGGGTGCATTTCAGCCAACCCGCGACCAGTGCAAGGAACGCCCCAGCAGGTCTCACAACCATTGCGCGTCACGTATCCAAACCTCTCGCGCATCTTTTGCAATTGCAAAACCAATTTTCCATCAACCAAATGGCTGAAAACCTCTATCGTGCGGCCGGCCACAACGGTTCGCTATCATCTGCCGCCGAAACGGTTACGGCGCTCGATCACAATGCACAAATACCTGCGGGCAACGTTCAGGTAGACGGGTCGGGCTTGTCCCCGCTCGATCAAATGAGCGCCCGCGACGTGGTTCAATTGCTAAGCTATGCCTCCCGCCAACCCTGGTTCTCCACCTTTCAGTCATCGTTAATGCAGCTGAACAATCCTCATGGCTGCGGCTTTTTATGTCCGCCCACATGGCGCTTTCCCATGCCAACTGGCACGGGGCTTTGGGTGAAGACGGGCAATTTGGCCAATCAGTGGAACATTGCCGGCTACGCCCGCACCCAAAACGGTCACCTGGTGGCCTTTGCCATTCTCGACGACGGAACGCCCACGTCAGCCAATGATGGCTCAAACTCCCCCATCTTCCAGATGATGGGGGATGTCGTCGATTGGCCGAGACCGGCCGTCACGAACGGGTCCACACGCGCCTTTGCTGGGGGCATCCTCCCGAACGCCGTGAGGCCCATTGTGGCCGCGCTGCCGAATCTAAACGGCGCCACCATGAGTCTCGCGGTGGTCAACGTCCGCACCGGTCAGCTGCTCTACCAGCAAAACGGCCAGGTGCTGACCCGTGCCGGACTCGCCCCCCGTGTTGTTCTCGCTGCAGGATCGCTAGCCCATCTGGGATCGACTATCCCAGGGGTGCGCCTCATCGCCCACGGCGCGATTCAACAAGGGGTGTTAAACGGCGATTTGGTGATCGAAAGTCAAGACGCCAATCTCACCGCTCTTCAGATTAAGCGGTTGGCAAACCAGGTTAAAGAGGCCCGGATTATTGCGGTCAACGGACCGATTGAATATGAAAGCGCCCGACCCAGCAGTGCGTCCATCGATGCCCGCCGCTTTCCCCCGTCGTTGCCGTGGAACGCCATAGGCCATGGATGGGCTGCGCCCCGCTCGTCGCTCAGCTTTAACTTGGATCAAGCGCAGCTCACCGTCACGGCTGGTCGTGTTGGAGATCCTGCAATGGTGCAACTAGATCCCAGCTACCCGATGATTCACCTTTCCTCTCGGGTGACGACCGTCGGCTCAAACAACGTCCCCGCCATCAGGATGTATCCGAACTTCACGACCGGATCCATGGTGATATCAGGCACGGTGCCCGCCGGATATTGGGGACGTGTCGCCGTGTCTCTTCCGCATCCCGGTCTTTACGCCGCCTTAGCCCTGCAAAACCAACTCACGTCAGACGGCATCCAAATCCATGGAACCCCTCAAGCGACGACAGGAGCGGCTAGTGGGGCTTTGGTGGGCTCCTCTCCCGCCACTTCCGTGACGCAACTCGTGCACCAAAGTCTGACAGTGCCCTCCATGCTGCCCAGTGAGATGTTGCTGACGGCTCTCGGGAAGAACGCCTCCGTGGCCATTACGCCCCTGACTCAAGGATTGGCCACCGATGTCAAGGACTGGACGGGCGCCGGATTGGAAAACTATCTCACCGCAGACGGGCTGGGACACGTATTGACCGTCGAATTTCATCGTCCCGCTGACCGGCCAATGGTGACCTGGCTCTCACACCACGTCTGGATCGGCAAGGCGCCTGAGCAAGAGGAAATGCTGGCCTATGTTCATGGCCCAGGGAACACGGTGTACGGGGTGGCGGCGCTGATTAGCGGCCTGCCTTGGAATGGCCGCTTGTCGCCTCAGGCATTCTTTATCCCGGATCCCTAATGCCGGCGGCCAGATCGTGCAGCCATTGCAACCGTGCCGGGGTCAATAAGCCGAGATTGTAGAAGGCAAACCGTCGGGCACCAAGCCCCAACAACAGCTCCACCCGCGTGCGGGCCTCGTCAAAGGTTTCCGCCACGGATGGCAAAAGACTTTGCCCGATCATAATCTTTTTCGGATCCCAGCCTTTTTCTTGAAGCCACTCCCAATCGCTTTGAAGGGTCGCTTCATCCCCGTAGCCCAACACGATAACCTCCTGCCACAGCGTCGGGTTGGGATCCAATCCCTGAATCCACGACAGCGAGGCTTTTTGTTCGGTCGCCATCAGAATGGGAACCAGGGGAACTTTAACCGTCTCGTGCCATGAGGCTAATAAGGCATTCAAATATTGGCTTCGTTCTTCGAAGAAGGTGCCGACCACCGGCCGGCCGAGCAAAAAATTGTCAAGGCTCAACAATTCTTCGGCAAGAAGGGTGCCGATGCCGCCCCTGACCGCCTGCCGCAAGCTTGACCAGTCCAAGCGGGCCGAAAAAGTGTGCTCGCAAGCGTCGCAAAAGCAGATGGAAAAGAGACTTTGCATGAGCGGCGTCGGCTTGAGTCCTAAAATATCGTGGTGGGCTCCATGAACAGCCGGCAAAAAGCCCAACGCCTCAAGATCCAACGCGGAAAAAACCTCCATGTTCGCCAAGGAGGCAATCAGCCCGCGTATCCGGTCGGCATTGGCTATGGGACAGGGTGCATGCGGCAGCACATCGCCAAACACGTTGACAACCGGATCCCAGCCGGGCTTGTCATGCGCCACGATAGTCCAGCCCCGAAGGCTCATGTTTGCGGCATGAAGCGCCTTAGACAAATCGCGCACCAGCGTTCGTGGAGAGAAGTGCAAGTCTCCTTGACGCCATTGATCGTCGGACAGGTCAATGAGCGGCCCTGATTCCTGGGTGATCCAGCGCGGCTCCGATTTCGTCAGAGACAAAACTTGGCCACTGTGATAGGTGGTCGCCAGGCTTAATTCCTGGACGCCCAAATCCTGCAATAACTGAACGGCTCCATCGATACCCAGTCGGGCTACATCCCAGGGATATGCCCATACCGAAACGAGACCCTCTGCCATAGATTCCTCCCTTTCAAATTTAGGTGGAAGTTCCGCTCCCGCTTGAATCCCTCACAAGCAATTGCGGGAAAGCCATTAAATCGGCGCGTGGAGCGATTACAAAGAACATCGACCTAAGAATAACGAGCCGGTTGCCCTGTCGAATCACGGCATTGTGAAGTCGCCGTCCAAAATGCCGAACACGAGCTCTCCCTTCAGGGACCGCAAGGAACGCACCTCTTCCATCGTTTTGCCGACCTCATGGCGCAACGGGGCTTCTTCGTGGATACGGTGGTGTTCGTCCCTCACTAATTTTGTTCGTGCGGTTCTCGCTAACGAGATGCGCCACCGGATTTTTTCCAGCACTTCGCGGAGCACCTTCAGCGCGTCCGTTGACGACTCCCTGGGCAATTTTTCGCTCGTGACTCCCGCTCCTTCCCGATCGGATGATAGATCAGCCGACGAAGATGGTTCATGCGATGTCCCCATTATACTTCGAGCTATCTCGACAAACTTCTAATCAATTCGCGGTTGTCATGCTTTCAACCTGTTGGTTTACCTCAACATCCTCATGCGACTGGCGGGACCATGCGCCTGTCTGGACAATAACCGAGTGTTCCGGACGCCATTATTTTGGGGTCAAGAATCCTTTCATCGGCTCACAGACCCGATTGCATTTGGCACCATTCTCACGCAGACCATTTTGACAAAGCGGCAATTTCTTCCTACAGATGAGGGGAATTTTGGATCCCTGTTCTCTGGCTTAGGCCGAAAATCCTCAAATACAGCGGGCAAACACACCGGCTCTACAAACTCAAGTGGAAACCATTGGATTCATTCGCAAACATTCTTCCTGTTATTGGTATGGACAAGCAATTGTTCTTGAGACTGACTCTCGCATCACCTTTCGGAGGGTAACTTGCCGCAACCCTTGCTACGGCGACTTTTCCGCATCTGACGGAAATGTCTAGCTTGATTACCATATGCGTGCCAAATTGTCATCGTTTGACAACCGGGGGAACCGCCTCAGGGGTGAATCGACACATGTCGTAGGGCCTTACCTCTCCTCGCCCGAACCCGTCAGCTAACTCCGGAGGCACTATTCGACGAGAGGGGTTTATTCATGCACATAGCGTTAAAACCGGCCTTGGGAGCTAGCGTTCTCGGCCTGGGTCTCCTCATCGGCGGTGCCGCCGAAGCGCAAACCGTCCCTTCCACGGCAGCGCTGACCAGCGTTCATCCGGCGATGCGCCAAGTTCTATTTGCCGGAACCAAGGGCCATTGGGTGGCGACCCTGCAAGCGGACCTCAATTTGTTAGGTTATAAAGCGGGTCCCATTGACGGCGTCTTTGGCCCAGAGACTCAAGCGGCGTTAGAAGCGTTCCAACGCCAACATGGATTTCAGCCTACCGGCGTGACCTCGCCCTTAGTGTGGCAGGACATCTTGGCCGGGCTGCACCTGGTTCCTAACGTCGACCCACAGGGTGCCTCAGCGCCCCTTAGCACGCCGTCCACGGCAACCCTGACGGCTTGGCATCCCGCCATGCGGCAGGCCCTGTATCCCGGTGTCAAAGGTCACTGGGTCATGACCTTGCAAGCCGATCTGAAAGACATTGGCTACAGCCAAGTGGGACCTGTCGATGGCATCTTTGGACCTAAGACCGAGGCGGCGCTGGAAGCATTCCAACGCCAACATGACTTCATCGCCACAGGCGTCACCTCCCCGTTGGTCTGGCAGGACATTTTGTCCGGTTTTGGCTTGACTCCCGCCGTGCCCGGGACCGGGAAATTCAGCAAACCAGGCGCCGGACAAGGGCCGAGAACAGCCAAGCCAGCACCAGCGCCGAAATCGACGCCAAGAGCGATCCCGTCGCCGGCCCCCATTTCTAGTGGGAACGCCACAGGACCGGTCCTGCCGGCCCATTTTCCCACGGGAGGAACCCCGGTCGCGGAGCCGTCTCTGCCCAATGCGTCAGGTGGACTCAGGGGTGAATTCACGCCCAGCGTCAAGACCATTGATGGTCGGCCAGTGTTGAAAGCCTATCACATGGTCGCGACGTCGTATGGACCAAGCTTGGCCGACAACTACCCATACGGACCCACCGACGCCTTCGGCCAGCCGTTGGAAGACGGCATGGTTGCGGTGGATCCCACGGTGATTCCCTTGCATTCAATCGTCTACGTGACCGGGTACCAAGACAACTTCCTGCCGTCTGGCGGATTCCTGGGACAAGCCATGGACACCGGCGGCGCCATTAAGGGCGACCGCGTCGACATCTTCATCAACGCGCCTGAAAACGTGATTAATGATTTTGGTGTGCAGCAGGTCACCGTGTACGTACTCGGATAACAACAGTAGGGCGAAAAGGCAGCCTGCCGGGACTTTCTCGGCAGGCTGTCCATTTTTCCCCGACAAGGCTAAAATAGCTAATAAACGGGAGGACACTATGGTCGTACTGACAGCCCATTATGTTACCCGCCCTGAAGACACGGACGCCATTTTAACCGATCTCGCCACCATGACCGAGCTCGTACGCATGCATGAGCCCGGATGCGCCGAGTACCGCGTGTTGCGCCGCGTTGACCAACCGCACGAGCTTCTCTTGTACGAAGCATATCAAGATCAAGCCGCTCTCGAAGCACATTCGGCAACCGCCTATTTCCAAGAAATTGTGCTTGGACGCATCGTCCCCCGCCTCATTAGCCGGGAACGGACGCTGTGGACGGTGGCGGGAGACCCCGTCTGATGTTCGATGGGGTGCCCACAGGGAGCGTTTTGTGCGATACAATGGCTTTGTCACATATTCCCAAATTGATTGGAGGGGTTTGCTATGCCGCGTGTGCTCATTTTAACCGGCGATGCCGCGGAATCCTTGGAGGTTATGTACCCATACCAGCGGCTACGTGAGGAAGGCTATGAAGTGGACATTGCTGCCCCCACGAAAAAAGTGCTGCAACTCGTGGTCCACGACTTTGAACCGGGATTTGAGACCTACACGGAAAAACCCGGCTACCGCGTCGAGGCGAACGTGGCCTTCAAAGATGTGAATCCATCCGATTATGTCGCCGTCGTCATTCCCGGTGGGAGAGCCCCGGAATATATCCGCAACGACCCGGACTTCACCCGCATTGTCCGCCACTTTTTCGACCAGGAAGCACCGGTTGCCCAGTTATGCCATGCCCCCATTGCCCTAGCAGCGGCCGGGGTACTCAAGGGACGCACATCCGCCGCCTATCCCGCTTTGGCGCCGGATGTGCAAGCGGCTGGCGCGACCTTCGTCGACGGTGCAGCGGTTGTGGACGGTCATATGGTATCCGCGCGGGCCTGGCCCGACCATCCTGAGTGGATGCGAGCCTTTCTGAAGGTCCTTAAGGAAAAGGCACCGGTTCACGCATAGACAGCCGGGCGGACATCCCGCCCGGCTTTTGTGAGGTAGTTGTATGGAGGAGTACTGGCACGCCTTTCGAATGGCCATGTTGCAATGCCGTTACTTTGAAGCCCATGAAATTCTCGAAGAGCCATGGCGCCTCTCGCACGACTGCAAATTGCAAGCTGCCATCTGGGTGGCCGCGGCATTTGTGCATAGCCAGCGGGAGAATTTTTCTGGAGCGCTTCGCCTCCTTAAACGGATCGAACCCTTGGCCCATGGGCCATTCGCCGAAGACCTCAACGGGTGGATCCGCGTCATTGAAAACGGCGGGGCACTCTCACCCCCATCGACAGCCCAAATACAGCATTTGGAGGATTGGGCGCGCTAATACCAGGCTTGACGTGCCAGATTGGTGACCAGGTCCCCATAGTCCCAGCCGATGGCTTCGGCAGCCAATCCCACCAGACTGGTGGCCGTTTCCCGCGCCGGTCTCCCCGGCCCCGTCATGTTGGGTTTCATATTGACATCAAAGAAGGCAAACACGCCCTCGCTATTCTCACGCGCATCAATCCGGAGAACCGCGCGGGACCCCAATCGTGCCGCCAAGAGCTCCGCGTTTCGCAACGCGTGGCGAATTTCGGCTGTCGATGAAGATATCACTCGGCTGTTTTCCACAATTGGTACGTCACCGTTATAGGGCATGACATGATTCACGTGCTGGTCGCGCTCCACTGCCGGCAGTGCCCAGGGCGTCTGCCGTTCAATGGGCGTGCCGTCATGTACATAGCGTCCGGGCGGGAGAACCGCAATGGTGATTTCACGCCCCGGCAATGCCTCTTCCACAATAATCCCGGGACCGAATCGGTCAAGCGGCCATGTCTGCCGCACCGCCTGAAACACATCGCCGTCGGGTACCCAATGAACCCCTTGGCTTCCGCGTCCTCGCACGGGCTTCATAACCCAGGGACCGCGTCCCGGAGGCGTGCCGTTCGTCCGCGAATCGATGACAACTTGTCGAGGCACAGGAAAACCCCCATCACGGAGAAAGTGGTAGGCCACCGTCTTATCCTCCACAATCTTGGCCAGATCTGTCTCAGGCCCAATGAACCCGAGACGCCCGCGAAAGCGGTCCACGGGATGCCCGGGATATACGATGGTATTGCACCAAAGAATGCTGGCTCCGGCCGCAATGGCCGCCTCAATGCCCTCCACGGTGTCGGGAAACGTCCAACCGTCGTCAAACCGTGGATCCGGATCGGTTGTCGGCGTGGCGACCGAAATCCCTCGGCCTTTCAGCGCAAAAGCAATATCGGCGCCGCTGTCGCGGTATCCCCCCGCCTTCATCGGCTTGATTTGGCCATGAATCGCCGGGGGCGGGGCCGATTGATGCAACAGCGCAATTTTTACCCTATGCATCTGTCTCGCGAGCCCAAGCATCCCCAACAAAGTGGTCAAACACGGCGCGAGAGACGGCGGGCAAGACAACCTGGGCCTCCGTATCAACGTGAAAGCGCGGATCAGTTGAACCCTCGCTCATGATGGCGATGGCATAGGTTCCCCAGGGAGTGGCCACGAGTCCGGCGTCATTGCGGACTCCTGTCAGCGATCCACTTTTGCTCATCACCCTCACCCGCGGCGGATCGTCGCCATTGTCGTCCAAGAGTTCATAAGGCAACGCACGCGTAAGAATGGTGTTGTATTGCTGGCGTTCCATGATGTCCAGCGCGATGGCTGAGTATTCGGGGCTCAAGAGGGTCTGGCGGTGAATCGCTTTCAGGAGTTCAACCAAATCACGCGGGGAGCTGAGCGCCAACGGATCGGGACTGTCAAATGCAATCTTGCGCCTCACCTGGGTCGACGACAATCCCGCATCGCGGCAGAGTTGATTCACGGCATCCAGTCCCACGGTTCGTATCGCCATATTGGTCGCGAGGTTATCCGAGACAATGATCATCAAGGTGAGCACATCGCGAAACGGTAATGAAATGCCGGCCGTCAAGTGCTGCAAGACACCGGATCCCTTGACGAAATCTTCGGGAAGATAGGTGATGGGCTCGTCCAAACAATGGATGCCGTTCTCGCATTGGCGAAGCGCCTCCACCAATACTGGGACTTTCATCACCGACGCGGTCTCAAATGGCCGCTCTACCTCCCCAAAGGCAATGATCTCTCCCCTTCCTAGATGTTCGGCATAAACGGCATAGCTGCCGCTGAATTGATTTTGTATGCCTCGCAGAAGTTCCACCAGCACACCATTCGCTCCTCTCTTTCCTTCCATGCTAACCCACGAAGGAGAGGAGACCACTATGTTAGTGGACTTCCTGCTCGGCGACCCAGCGAGGAAAACATGAACGGCAGATCCAGTCTACCGGCCACAACGTGTCTAGATGATAGTGCCCGTCGTGTCGATACACGAAGGCTTGGCCGCAGCGAAGGCAACGATGGACGATGGGCACCGGTTCCACCTCGTGAGGCAACTTCAGAGCCGCAGTGCTTTGCACATCATCAACCTCCTTTTTCGTTATTCAATCACCAACCTGTTGCCGAATTGTTACGGGAAGGATGCCAACGTTTAGAGGCATTGCACCGCTTCAGTCAGACCAAGCCTCTCCAACCCAGGGCCGGCAACTACCGCCTGCAACGGCCCTATTCGCGAACTGGCAGCAGGAACTTATAACAACCGTCGCACACGGTTTCTAATCCGTATCCCCAAACCCCTTCGCAGTCCCCTTCCGTCCTCCCGCGGGTGACGGGCCAATTCACCCTGCTCGGGTGATTTCGGGATCTTGGATGGCTGATAGACTGAACCAAACATGCGAGGAGTGATTACTCTTGGAATTGCTGGAAGTCTGGAAGACCATCCGACGGCGCCTGTGGCTCGTGTTGCTGATGGCCGTGTTGGCCGGCGGGACCGCCGCGTCACTTTGCCGCTGGTACTTGCCCAAAATGTATGCATCCACCGCGACGCTCATGGTCATTCCAGGCTCTGACTCAGGAGCTGGTTCGGGAGGCGGCACCTACATCGATACATTGGTGGCAGCCCAGCAAATGGTCGCCACCTATGCTGCCCTCGCGGAAAGCCCAGAAGTGTTGTCGCAAGCAAGCCAAGGCCTCACCAACGCACCCTCCCCGACGGCACTCAGCCACGATGTGACCGCCGCAGCCGAATCGGGTACCAACCTAATGACGGTCACTGTTAGAGCCAATTCCCCGCTGTTGGCCCAAGAACTTGCGAATGGCGTCGCGCAAACGCTTAGCAGCACGGTGGCCCGTGTGACCGGACAAAGTGGGTTAAAAGTCGTGGCCAGCGCTAAGGAGCAGGAGAAACCGGTATCGCCTCGCACTCTTCGCACCACCGCCACGGGCCTCGCCTTGGGCCTCATCCTTGGTCTGTTAATGAGCTTCATTTGGAATTCACTGGACGACGCCATACGTCGGGAAGAAGAAATCGTGGGGGCACTCTCGTGCGCAAGCCTTGGCGTCATTTCCCGAATACCGGAGGCGCAAGGCACCGCCAAGCGCGTTGCGAGCCATGCTGCCAATCCGCAAAGGAGTGTATCCTCATGACCGACACCATGCGTCTTTTAGACGGGTCGCAAAATTCGTTGGCTCTCGAGCAATATCGGGCCCTAAGAACCAATTTGGAATTTCTTTGGGTGGGTCGTCAACTCAAGACCGTGGTTATCACTAGCAGCTCTCCCGGCGCGGGCAAATCCCTAACTGTTGCCAATCTCGGGATCGCCTTTGCGATGGCCGGGATCCAAACGCTACTCATCGATGGAGATCTCCGAAGGCCTGCGCTGCACCGCCTCTTTCAAGTCGATGAACGCCCCGGGCTTACCACAACCATTATGCGTGGGCTAAATCCCCACGACAGCACCTGTACCTCCTTCATTCCACGACTTGCGATACTTCCCGCGGGACCTATTCCGCCGAATCCAACTGAGCTTCTTGCCAATGGACGATTCGAAGAGGTGTTGTCTCCCTTGAAGGACCGATTCGACATGATCCTTATTGATACCCCGCCCGTTCTCGCATACGCCGAAACAGCCCTATTGGCGCACGCAGCTGATGGCACCTTGTACATTGTCCGAGCGGGGAAGGGATCCCGTCGTATGGATGTCAAGGCATTGGAACGCCTCAGCCAGGCCCAAGCGCACGTGCTGGGCGCCGTCCTCAACGACGCCCAGCCACAGCCTAGCGATATGGCGTATTACGGGTAAACACTTCTTTTTGCCGCCAGCCGCACCCGTTTTTGGGTGCGGCTTACAGTCGAAGCGAGAGGAATGCAGGCCTGAACCAAGGTTCCTTGACCTGGTTTTGAGCGAATTCGAAAGGTTCCCCGCAGAGCCCGAATGCGATCCTCCATGAGTTCCAGTCCTAATCCCCCAACAGCGGGACTGACCGTGAAGCCTTGCCCCGTATCACTAACGGAAGCCTCTAAAATGTTTCCACGAAGCGCAATACGCACGTCAGCCCGCGGGGCATGCCCATGCCGCATCGCGTTCACCAGTGCTTCCTCGACAAGACGATAAGTGGTCAGACGGATTTTTTCCGGAATGTGATTGTGCATGGGATTGTCGAAGTGCAAGAACCGGGAATTAAATTCCACATGGACATCCATGACAGATTCATATTGAGCCATTAATTGAGCTAAGGCAGGCCGGAGTGCGATGCGAATGGCAACGGGATGCAACCGGTGGCTGAGTTGGCGGATATCAATCTCGCGCACCTGGTCTACCGTCTCGGCCAATCGCTGCAGGCATTGGGTCACGGGTTCGCTTATGGCATGTGAGTCAAGAACCTTCTGCAATTCATGCCAGACAATAAGGAGTTTCCCTTGGATGCGTCCGTGAAGCTCGCTGGCAATCTCCCTTCGGAGCCGTTCTTCCGACTCGGCTAGACTAGCCCCTACGCGTTGAACTCGGCGGAGACTCTTCTTGCTCTCTTGGCGGCGCACCATGTACCCAAACAGTCCTTGCAAGATCGCGACTACCGGTTCCATCCGCCGGACGATCTCCTCGCCAAGCGGCGACCCATCGTACAGGCACAAGGCGCCTTCCACGCGATTGGAAACCACAATCGGTAGAATGAGAACATAGCGGATTCCGGTAGTGCGCACGAATTGGCTCAATGCATGACCCTCCACCAGATCGGTGCACAAGGTCTCGATAGGGCCGCAATAGGCCTGACCGGCCAGAAAAATCGCTTCGAGAAGGCCGTGACCAGAAATGGCGCGCGGGCTGTTAGGGGACTTCATGGCAGAAGTAACCACCGAAGGGTCGGCCGCCAAGGCAAGAGTCCACGACTGGGACTGTTTGGGTAGATATCGGCAAATTTGCACCGCCCGAATGGCCGCAGCGATTTTTGCCAACGCCGCAAGGTGCTGCAATGGGATTTTATCTTCTTGGGTATACATTCTTATCCTCCATACTGAACAGACGACAGCGACAACGAGGTGGCATTCTGGATCCCAAAAACATTTCCCTGCAGTAACATTTTTCTAAACGTGATATTTACGTGACTTCTCTCGCCAAGAAGAGACCTTTCGACTGTCGAAATATGTCTGCGATCCGCTCTCAGACGTCCTTTTCGCCTACACTTGTCGATCGATTCTTTGTACCGTCGAGCATTTCGCCCCTTGTCACCCCTGGACGGGTGATACCCAGGAGGCACTACCCTCCGATACGCTGACGACATGCGAACGGGGGGAAGTGTAACATGGCCCGGTTAACGGAACGGCGCATTTTTGACCTAATTCTCGAAACGCTCCGATTACGTGTACGCTGGTTTTCACTGGTTGAGTACCAATGGACATTGCAATGCCCCCGAAAAATTGCCGATGGAGGTCAAGACCCGCCTATTCCCGACCCTCGGTGGAGGAACATCGGGCCGTGGCTTCACGACGATGCTCCCCCTCATGGTGTCATTAAGCCACAGTGCCAGTGGACCGTGGAGGACTCCGGGATTATGCGGCTGCCGTTTTTGGAAGAGCCGCGCATAGAATGGCTGGCCGCCGTTCCCATGCGACACGCTGCCGGGCGCGCGGTGGTTCTGTGGCTCGCAACGACCGATATGCCGGATCCCCCCAGGTTGGTCGCACTAAAGACCCGTTTATTGCCCACATTGCCCGTCCGTCATACCTGGCCCCGCCGCGCCAACATAGGACATGCACACGTTACCGCCGAGAGGATCTGGCAGTTTCGCAAACAGCAAGCGCATGCCCTCTCGGGCTCCATCTCCGACCGGTTGCTCGTGTTGTGGCTGAATTTGGCGTCCACAATCCCTGAACCCTCCGTGTCCCTTAAGGCTGCCCTGGCCGAGTTGGAACTCATCCGATCCCGGGACATCCAGGAGGTCGCGCGAAACCTGTATCCTGTCAGTCTCGAATGGAGCCTTCGCGAGGCTGTGCACACCATATTTTCTGATAAAGGACCTATCCCGATTCTTGCAACCGGTGGGTTCCGCCGCCAGGACAACCCACTCGAAAGCCCTTATCCTTATTGGTTTCGCTTGGCCATTTTGGACACCATTTCCCTGGCGGCGGATGAGCTCAACAACGCGGGCACGCCGGCCGAGGGTATTCGCCTAGATGCCCATGGTAACCGGGTGCATGTCACCGTCCATCATCGGCAGCCCCAGGTAGGCCATGCCCTTACCCAAACACGAGCCCTCGTCTCCTTGTTAGGCGGCTTAATCGGATCTATCCCCCGAATCACCCACATCTGCATTCCCATAGCTAGTGGCGAGACTCTTCCAAAAAAACCAGAGTAGCTTGAACCCGCGCATGGCGGGAACCTTCAGCCGCATCGATGGCCAGGGCTTGATAGACTTGCGAGATGTAGTTTTCTACAATAGTCTCTCGGTATTTAATCCGGATAAGCTGGGGATTTGCCAGTAATTAACTGGAAGCGCGGGTGCAAGAGATCA
>NZ_JABBVZ010000360.1 GCF_012933365.1 Sulfobacillus harzensis
AGCTGGGATGCGCCAGCGAGTGAAATTCTCGTCGTCGAAGGACTAGCCACCCACGACGAAGCGAGTCTTGCGCGACGTCCAGGCCGTAATCCGCAAGGGTGAAGGGATAGAGCCTCGTAAGCTGTCAGTCCGAGGGCCGACCGCGTAGATTGCCGGGAAGGCCACAGGTACCGGTCGTCAGGGCGAGACCGGGAGCCCTCGGCGGGGTCTGAGACCACGGCATGGCGGACACGGTGCATCACCGGAACTGGGGAGACCTCCCGGCGTCGCCCGACGGGCGTAGGCGCCACCCGATAGGCGAGGCCGAAGGGCCGCCCAAGCGCCGAGAGGAGTCGGACGGTCTGATAGTA
>NZ_JABBVZ010000361.1 GCF_012933365.1 Sulfobacillus harzensis
GGCGTCGCCTCCCGGTCCGGCACCACGGGCACCCAGGCCATCGTCTCCGACGCGGCCGCGTCGGTCGCCGGAAACTTACGCAGCCAGTAGTGCAAGTGCCGCACTTTGTATCCGTTTTGGCAACACCATTGGGCCTGCCCCAGACCACTGGCCCGGAACTCGGCCACCAACCCCGCCCACAGATGGCGCAGTTCTTTGCGTTCTTTCTCACTCATGCGGAAAAACCCCTTTCGTGAACTCTAGGGGCATTATGGGCGTCGGTCAGGGCCGCGAGAAGCGTCCTGTAGAGATGTGATTTCGGCGGACTTTGACAGTTGAGGAAAAAATCCCCCCGTTGGTACGGTTGT
>NZ_JABBVZ010000362.1 GCF_012933365.1 Sulfobacillus harzensis
CACTTCGCAACGTCGATCCACACCAACTCGGAAGCGCCAACCGTTCCATACGAAGATTAGTGAGGACTGCGGAGTGGCAGGAAGCGTCGCCCTCGAGACGGCGTTTCCTATTTCTTTTAGGGATCAAAAAGATGCGGTCGGACAGTGTGCATGACATCCGCCACTTCCTGCTCCGGGAGAGAGCCGCCTTCCACGTGCTCCACAATTGAATGAAAGTCTTCATCCGCCCGGTTTTGGCTTATTTTTTGGGCGGCTTGAATTTCTTCGACAACAATGGACAGCCCCACGATCGCTCGCATTTGTTGGGCGCGGAAGGTGGGTTACAAGATGGCGG
>NZ_JABBVZ010000363.1 GCF_012933365.1 Sulfobacillus harzensis
AACATCGTCGGCGCGTTCCCATCGATCCCGTCGCCTTTGGAGCACGCCTTAGGTATTGGCGGATCGTGCGCGGCTGGGCGCCCGAGGATGTCGCCCGGTTGGCCCGACCCGCTCAGCGTGGACTCGGTGCCCCGGGCCGGCCGATCACCGCAGCGTGGACTCGGTGCCCCGGGCCGGCCGATCACCGCAGCGTGGATTCGGATGATGGAACGTGGGGCCGAAGGCCTGATTTCCTCCGTCGACCGCGAGCGGGTGAACATTCTGGCTTTGGTGTTTGACATTCCCGCCGACGCGTTGGCGACACCTGAGGTACCGGAGCAGACCGGACATGCC
>NZ_JABBVZ010000364.1 GCF_012933365.1 Sulfobacillus harzensis
TTCGCGATATCCGGTCGGGGCCTCCGGTCCGTCAAGCAGGGCCGTGCGAAAGCCCAGGCCAAGCTCCGGAAGAAACGCGCCCGCACGAAACCCGGGTCGCGACGGCGTCAGCGCCTGAATCACGCACGGCATCGCGGAAGCGAAAAAGTCGAGCGCGTGACACGCAACGCGTTGCATCACGCCGCCAATCAGATCGTCGCGTTTTGTCTGTCCACCGGCATCACCATCCTGTATGCCGGCGATCTCGGCACGCTCAACCACCACAAACGCCACCGCCGATCCCGGCGGACTAACCAAGAGGTCGGGGCGTTGGAGTTCGGGCG
>NZ_JABBVZ010000365.1 GCF_012933365.1 Sulfobacillus harzensis
CGCCCGAACTCCAACGCCCCGACCTCTTGGTTAGTCCGCCGGGATCGGCGGTGGCGTTTGTGGTGGTTGAGCGTGCCAAGATCGCCGGCATACAGGATGGTGATGCCGGTGGCCAGACAAAACGCGACGATCTGATTGGCGGCGTGATGCAACGCGTTGCGTGTCATGCGCTCGACTTTTTGGCTTCTGCGATGCCGTGCGTGATTCAGGCGCTGACGCCGTCGCGACCCGGGTTTCGTGCGGGCCCGTTTCTTCCGGAGCTTGGCCTGGGCTTTCGCACGGCCCTGCTTGACGGACCGGAGGCCCCGACCGGATATCGCGAA
>NZ_JABBVZ010000366.1 GCF_012933365.1 Sulfobacillus harzensis
CATTGGGTTCACCTCATTGGGTTTGATTGTAATGCAATCCCCCGATTTGAGGTGTCCATTTTTTAGACTAAACTCCAGCGTGCCTTCGTTCAAGCATTGCCAGATATATTTCGTCATTTACCACATAGCGAAACACAACAACCGCTCCCCCATTTGACCGACGTGTAGTTTCCGTTCCACTTTGCTTGACCCCCGGTTAGATTTCCCCTTCGATACCCTGTTTTCCTGTATTCTCTTGTCATGCGGCAGGGATTCGTCAAAGTCAGGTTGACTGAAATGATAGAGCAGACGACTAACCCTTGACGACCGCAGTGGGACATT
>NZ_JABBVZ010000367.1 GCF_012933365.1 Sulfobacillus harzensis
TCTCTTGGGCCGCGAACCCCCTCAGAACCGGACGTGCGCAATTAACGCATCCGGCTCCCCAAAACACTCACCCTCAAATTTCCTGTTCGTTGCGTCACCCGAGGCGATGGGAGGTGGAACCACGGTTTCACGGCCCAATCTGTCCATGCTCGGGGGCTGCGCTGACTCCTTCGGCGCTCAACAACACAGCATCCCGCCGCCCGTGACGGGCGGCCCGGTTGGGGAGACTCAGGAGAAATGGAGTTTAGTCTAAAAAATGGACACCTCAAATCGGGGGATTGCATTACAATCAAACCCAATGAGGTGAACCCAATG
>NZ_JABBVZ010000368.1 GCF_012933365.1 Sulfobacillus harzensis
AGGCGTCACGTGTCGGCAACGGTGGCACAGGCAACCCGCGCGTCCGAGATTGGGGTTTGATGGTCACCTCCCACCTTGCGTCGGGCGGGCTGTGCCATTGGCGCAAAATGGGCGGTGCATCGACGCGATGGCGCACCCAGCCCCGACCAATACCGGGCAACCAAACCTGAACACTCTTCCGTTGGAGTTGGATGATCACCCCATATTGGTCCAGCGCTTGGCGAAGCCAGGCCACTGCCTGCGGCTTGTCCACCCCCAGCCCCGCGCTGAATATGGCCGCTACGGTCTTGTCGACTTTGAGGTCGATAAAC
>NZ_JABBVZ010000369.1 GCF_012933365.1 Sulfobacillus harzensis
AACATCGTCGGCGCGTTCCCATCGATCCCGTCGCCTTTGGAGCACGCCTTAGGTATTGGCGGATCGTGCGCGGCTGGACGCCCGAGGATGTCGCCCGGTTGGCCCGACCCGCTCAGCGTGGACTCGGTGCCCCGGGCCGGCCGATCACCGCCGCGTGGATTCGGATGATGGAACGTGGGGCCGAAGGCCTGATTTCCTCCGTCGACCGCGAGCGGGTGGACATTCTGGCTTTGGTGTTTGACATTCCCGCCGACGCGTTGGCGACACCTGAGGTACCGGAGCAGACCGGACATGCC
>NZ_JABBVZ010000036.1 GCF_012933365.1 Sulfobacillus harzensis
GCGCATAAGCGGGCGCTGGTCTTGACGGCACGCAAGTTGGTCGGCGTGGTCTACGGGATGCTGACCCGAGGCCAAATTTACGACGAAAGGAAGCTGATGCCGCACTAAGGGGACCGACAACCGATTTGCCATTTACTACCACCTCCTTTCTGGACGGTTTAGTTCAGCCTGGCTTTTCCCGGCTGTCCCGTGAGAAAAATGGATCTTGACATTTAACCGCGGGACTTTCACATCATCCCAAGGGCGGAAACGGCATCCGCGGCATACGCATGCGCCCCTTCTTGCCCTTCATTTGCTTCATCATCTTTTTGATCTCGTCAAACTGCTTCAAAAGGCGGTTGACTTCCTGGACCGTGGTACCGCTGCCGCGGGCAATGCGAAGCCGCCGACTGCCATCGATAATCTCCGGCCGCTGGCGCTCCTTCTTGGTCATGGAATTCAAAATCGCCTCCACGCGCACCACACTACGGTCATCCACCTTGTCCTTCATCTTAGCCATCTTGCCGCCCATTCCCGGCATCATCTCCATAACCTTGGAGAGCGGCCCCAGCTTTTTGACCTGATCAATCATGGCGCGAAAATCATCCAAGGTGAAATCCGCCTTGGTAATCTTCTCGGCCAATGCTTGAGTATCCTCACGATCCATGGACGCTTCGGCTTTTTCGATCAGAGTCAGAATATCGCCCATGCCGAGAATCCGCGATGCCATGCGATCGGGATTAAAAGGCTCCAAATCTTCCAGTTTCTCACCGGATCCCACCAGCTTAATGGGCAGCTGGGTTACCTCACGGATGGACAAGGCGGCGCCACCACGCGCATCACCGTCCAGCTTGGTCATCACAACCCCGGTCAGCGGCAAGCGCTCCTTAAAGGCCTCGGCGACTCGCACGGCATCTTGACCCGTCATGGCGTCAACCACCAGCAGCATCTCGTTGGCCGGGATGCGGGCATTCATGGCTTCCAGCTCGCCCATGAGGTCGTCATCAACGTGCAGACGGCCTGCGGTGTCGATGATGATGACATCTTTGGCCATGCGCCGTGACGCGGCTTTCCCCAGCTCCGCCAACTCCACCGGCGTCTTGGAAGGCTCGGTGACAACCGGCACTTGAATCTTGTCGGCCAGCACCTTCAACTGGTCTATAGCAGCGGGACGGTAGATGTCGGCCGCCACCAACAGCGGCTGCCGGCCTTGATGGCGCAACATACGCGCCAGCTTGGCGCTGGCCGTCGTTTTACCGGCACCCTGCAGCCCGACCATATAAATCACCGTAGGCGGGTTCGAGGCCATGTGCACACGTTCCACGTGAGATCCCATCAACTGTATCAGCTCATCGCGCACAATGCGGATGACCGCTTGATCCGGCGTCAGGCTCTCCAGCACATCCTGACCCACAGCGCGGGCCTCAACGCGGCCCAAAAATTCGCGTACCACCTTGAAGTTGACGTCAGCTTCAAGAAGGGCTAGACGCACCTCACGCAATGCCTCTTTGACGTCCGCTTCGGTCAGGCGCCCCTTGTTGCGCATCCGTTTAAAGGTTTGCTGCAATTTTTCTGTCAGCGCGTCAAACATCCGTCAAGCCCTCCTCCTCCGCCCACTGCTCAACCACGGCGCGAACCTCGGGAACCCCTTTTAGGGCTGCCAGAAGCGTGCGAAAGCGGTCTCGGCGGCGCTCATTGGCTGCCAAAAGCCCCAACCGCGCTTCGTAATCTTCCAGCAGTTTTTCCGTACGATCCAACAAATCATAGACGGCCGCCCGGGAAATTTTGCGGGCCTCGCCAATCTCCGCCAGCGACCAGTCCTCCATGTAGTAGAGCTGCCAGACCTCCTGCTGATGATCGGTTAAGAGCGGTCCATACATATCAAACAACAACCCCGCGCGCACGCGATCCAGCGACTTGGCCGTCCCTCTCTCCTCCTGTTCCTGTCAAGGTTTTTCCCTTGACAGCCTTATCGATTGTACTGTCTTCAGCCCTAAATGTCAACCGACGATGGAAATACCATAAAAAAGGCCGCCCTACCGAGCGGCCGTCATCTTAGAAGCGACTTAAAACTGACTCGAAACCGCACTGTCCAGCGTCTTCGCGCGACTCTCCTCGATTCTCTGAATCGCCTCGTGAACGTCTTGCGACGCTCCATGGGTAAGTTTCAACACCCGACTCCAGTTGACCACCACCGCATGTGGAGGCACGGCACCGCGCCGCATGTGGCTTCGCAGGAGACCGGTGGCCACCACCGCCACGTGCTCTGAAAATCCTTCGACTTCATAATGGCCTAGGTGGGTGATGCGCACGGGGTAGTCTTCGAGCCGATAAACCCCTTCCTTAATTTCGAACCGTACTTCCCACGCCTCGTCATGCCACTGTACGGAACGCACCTTCACCAAGAGGCGCCCCCTCCTTCCCACTGTCGCCATGGGAACTCAAGCCCCGGCTTACACACTCTCAGCGATATTATATCCGAGATCGGGTGTAGCGCCGGCCGATTTCCACCGAAAAAGCCATCGTCGGCCTCCCATCGCCAACGCCACGAAGCACCGCTGCCACACCGTTCCAGGCACCGGCCGCCAATACCTTACATAAATTCTGATGAATTTCCCCGTATTCCGCCGATATTGATAACCACTTAGTCATATTCACGTCAATATTTCCGATTCTCATGTTAGCTCTCTTGACATACCTTACACAACATCCTACTATTTCTCATTAATATACTAAAGAAAGGGGTTTAACCCATGCTCATCCCGTCTCCGCATTATTTGAATCCCGGGGACAATTCCTGGCAGCTGACCGCGGCCACATTTGTCGGCCTGCAAACGGTCCCCGGCCTGGCCATCCTCTACGGAGGCATTGTCAAGAAGAAATGGGCCGTGAACTCCGCGATGATGGTCCTGTACGCGTTCGCGATTGTCATGGTCTCCTGGGTTCTGTTTGGATTTAGCATGGGTTTCGGCAGTCCGCTCAAACTAGGGCCTGGCATCTTGAGTGCGCTTGTCGGCGTTCCCCACCCAGTTCTCTCGAATCTCTACCTACAGGGCCAGGCTTCCGTTCCCCTATTGAACGGCTTGATGCCTTCCTTACAGTTCCCTCAATCCTCACTGATATACTTTCAGTTTGTGTTCGCTGCCATCGCTCCCGCCATTTTAGCCGGCGGCGTGTTGGGTCGTATGAATTTCCGGGCCTGGATGATCTTCGTTCCTGCGTGGTCCACCCTGGTATATACCGTCAACGCGTTCATGCTGTGGGGCGGCGGATGGCTCAGCCAATTAGGGGCGGTCGATTATTCGGGTGGATATGTCATCCACGTCGCTGCTGGCATTTCCGGCTTTGTCGCGGCCGCTGTGGTTGGACCGCGTCTGGTTGGAGACCGGCGCGACTTCAATGCCAATAATCTGCTTCTGGCTCTCGCTGGGGCGGGCATTCTATGGCTTGGCTGGAACGGCTTCAACGGCGGTGACCCGTATTTCGCCAACGCCGATGCGGCGGCCTCGGTGCTCAACACCAACATCGCCACCGCGGTTGCCTTAGTGAGCTGGCTGACGCTCGACCTCTGGACCTCCAACCGCCCATCACTCGTCGGCGCGATTAACGGCATGATCTGCGGACTTGTCGCCATTACCCCGGCCGCCGGTTACGTTAATGGCTATGGCGCCATCTTCATTGGTGTCGCCGCCAGCGTCATCCCCTGGATGACCATGCGCTGGCTGCCGCGCACCCGCTTCTTCGGCAAAGTCGACGATACCCTGGGGGTCTTCCACACCCACTTTGTCGCCGGTGCCATTGGAGGACTGATGACGGGCATCTTCGCTGATCCCCACATGCTCGAATATCTTGGGATACACACCGCCGGAGCGGCTGTGACCGGTCTAGCCTATGGCAATCCCCATCAACTCTGGGCCCAATTTGTGGCGCTGCTGGTCATCGTCGCCTATGACGGAGCCATGACTTGGGGGATTTTGAAACTCATCGGTCTCGTCATCCCCCTCCGTGCCAGACAACCCGAGCTTATCGCGGGTGATCGGGAAATCCACGGGGAGATTAGCTCCAGTGTTGAGAGCGACGAGGGCGACGACGAGGACGAGGTTGCCTTCGGAAGCTTCTAGCAAGGAGACCACAGAAACCGCATCGGAGGAGGTTGGCGATGTCATCGTTCGAGATTGTGCCGTCGATTCCCGTCGCCTACGGCCGCGTGATTAGCTACGAACCCGTCCCTAATCACGGCCACAACCCGTTGGCGGCCGCGTGGCACTGGATTTCCCAGGGCGCTCAGCGCATTCATGTCGAAGAACTGAGCCTAAGCCATCACGCGTCGCCGGCACTGCTGCTGGGGTGCCGTCCCAGTCTGGTGCCTGTCCAAGTCGGCGGCGGGATACGCGACCCAGATTATGCTCGCGTGCTGCTCCAACAAGGCGCCGATCGACTGGTGATAAGCCATAGCTGGCGCACACCAGAGCTCTTTCGGATGATGGCTGAAGCGGTCCCGCCATCCCACCTGATGGTAGCCGCCGGCCTCGATGAAACCAGCAGCCCCCCCATTCAGACATCACTTAGGCATGCAAGCGCTGCGGGAGTCCGCGACGTGCTGCTGATGGGAGTCTGGAGCACCCCGACCGTGTTCCCGTCTCAGACAAAGGCCGTGAAGCGTTGTCAGGCTGAGGGACTACGGGTTTGGGCAGCCGGTGGAATCCGTCACCTCGAAACGGTCCGGCGCCTGAAACAACTGGGCATATCCGGCATCATGGTCGGAAAGGCGCTCTATGATGGTTCGCTCAGCTTTGAGTCATTAAAGCAGTTGGCTGATCCCCCGTTCATCAACGGCTAACAACCCAGAAAATGCGTGAGGCCGGTGCACAGCCGGCCTTACGCATGATGTCCCGTAATGACGCGAAGGCCGTTACCCTGCGTTTTCGGATTCCTCGGGCATGAGCGGCTCATCGAGAAACTGTCTCAGCCCCTCCAGCACGCCTAACGCACCTTCGTAGCGTGCACGAACAATCACCGGTGGAAGCGATTCCTTAATCTCCAAGGTGCCGTTGGCGACCAGAACGCCCCGGTAGCGCCCCTCCATCAAGTCGACATCGTTTTCCGCATCACCGGCCACAAAACATTGTTGAGCGCGCAAATTCAACCGTCCCAAGATGTATTTCAGAGCCCGGCCCTTGAAGGCGCCACGAGGCACAATGTCTAACCGGCGCTCCTCGTCGTTCCATAGTGTTCGGTGCATCACCCCGGCCCGGACCAATCGCGTTCGGGCTTCGCCGAGCGCTTGATAGCTGTCGACGCGGTAGGCCAGACGCCAATGCGAACTGCGCCCCAGGTACTCCACCCCCGAAACCTCATCGAGGGTGCGCATTACGCGTCTCGGAGACCAATCACGGCGCTGTTGAAACGCCCAGGATTCGTCAACCCGCAAGTCTGGACCCCAGTACACATCCGCTCCGATATCGGTCGCCAGTGCCAAAGGCTCCGGAAACCCATGCCTTTTGAGCATCGTCTCGGCATTGGCGCGGGTACGGCCCGTGAGGTAAATGACCCCAATCTCAGGACGCGCATGGAGAAAAGCGGCCAGTTCCGCTTCGCCCCCGCAACCGATTAAGGTGCCGTCAATGTCAGAAGCCAACACCCACTTGATCCCTGCCATTACCGGTCACCTCCTGATAACAGGCCACCATCTGCTCGGCCATATGCGCCACCGTATGAGAGCCATGAACCTTTTCTTGACCACGACTTCCCATCCTACGAGCCTTGGTGGGGTCTGCCCACAAGTCGAGAGCCTGTTCCCAGAGCCCCTCCATGTCATTGCGCTCAACTAAAAACCCGTTCGTCCCGGACTCCACCCAATCTTGCACACCGGGTACGCGGGTACCCACAACCGGCACGCCCGATGCCAAGCTTTCCAACACCGCCATGCCCAGAGTAGGCCCTTGGTTGGGAGCCACTAACACTTGCGAGGCAGCGATATATGGCGCCACTCCGCGATGCGGCATCCCGCCGACAAACTGCACGTGCGTGCCGAGCCGTTCTTTCAGGACTCGGAGATCCGCCAAAACGGGCTCGCCGTGTTGGACCTCCCGACGCGTGCCTCCTAGTACCAGAAGCACAAAATCCTCGGGCAGATCTCGTCGGCCAAGCGATTCTAATGCCTGACGCAAGCCGCGTGCGAGCTCAAGCCGTCCCACATAAATGACTGGACGACG
This sequence comes from Sulfobacillus harzensis, assembly GCF_012933365.1. GTDB lineage: Bacteria > Bacillota > Sulfobacillia > Sulfobacillales > Sulfobacillaceae > Sulfobacillus_B > Sulfobacillus_B harzensis. The sequence goes on from NZ_JABBVZ010000036.1 coordinate 6,195, forward strand.
CTTCAAGCTTAGCGTTCGCAGTACCGGACCAGCGTCTCGGCTGAAAAATTGCGTCGGATCGACGCCCGGCGGGACAACATAGACCGGAAGTGACGGGTTGGCCTGGTGAATAATGTCCGCCTCGCTGAGGTACGACACCACCACTGCGGTCGCCTCACGCAACAGTCGACGCTCAACCTCCACCCGCTCAGTTTGCAGCATTTCTCCAGGGCGCTGGGTCCACTCGGCCATCTTCACTGGCGAATGGATCCAAGGAAGGCCGGTTTCTTGATGAATCCGTTCCGCCACCAACCCGCTAATCCAGTAATGGCTGTGGATCAGTTGATGCGACCGCCCGCTTTCCTTAAGCCAGGCCAATGCCTGCTCGCTCAGCGCATCGACAACCTCTGACCAGCCCGCTTCATTGTTTTTCTCCAGTCCTTCCTGAAGACGTACCACTTGCCCCAAATGGCCCAGACTAAATTTTTCCGGCCACAACGGGTTTTTCTGCGCGGTGAGCACATCCACGCCGTAGCCATGCGCTTGTATGTGCTTAACCAGTTCCCGAATAAGTATCTGCTGGCCGCCGACCGCCCCGCTGTCACCATAGGTGAGCGGATCGGCATGCAGGGAAATTTGTAAAACACGACGAATCATCAAGCATTCCTCCCTCAAAAACCTGGGCAGAAAAAAACCCCAGGAACCCCGGGGGGAGAGGGACACCGATATGGGAAGACACCTTGAGCCCCCAACGCCTACGAAGTTAGCTGACGGGTTAGGGCCGTGGTCGTGCCCCTTGTTAAAACAATTCACCCCGATCTGACTGGGTCCTCCGCTTCACACGAATTCGGCGCTTTCAAGGTACCTCCATTATATGCCGACTGGCCTCCCGATTCAATCGGGCGATGGCCTGGCCGCCCATTTGCTGCTTAAAAATTCCTGATATCTCCAATTCGCGATACCATAGAGAAAAAGTCGGATAAACGAGGACTCCATGGTGCCACTTCATAATCTCGTACAAGAAATTTTGACATCACGCCACATGACCCATCACTTCCAACCCATTTGGAAAGCCGAAGACCGCACCCTTCTTGGTTTTGAAGCGCTCGCCCGTTTTCCTGATGCCCCGCCCGACGCCGTATTCCGGGCAGCGGAGGAAAGCCATCTGGGTGTCGCCTTGGACCGTCTGTCGGTTCAAGAGGCCCTCCGCCAAGGCCAAGCCCTGCCGGGCCTCTTGTTCGTCAACTTAAACCCCAACCACTTAGGCCAATCCGAGGGACCGTTCGGCTCCGTTGGTTCCGCCATTGCGGCCTTTCGTCGTCGCCGCGCCGTGGTCATGGAAATCACCGAGCAAAAAGTGGAAGAACGCAACCAAGTAGCGGCCGGCGTAGGGCGCATGCACCGACGCGACATTAAGCTAGCCTTAGACGATGCTGGCACTGGCAAGTCCGATGCTGCCCGCCTGAAGTGGATCCGCCCTCGCTTTGTTAAAATTGCGGGGAGCGTCATCCAACAGTGGGCAGCCGGCAAGCCAGAGCCCCTTTTGCGCTGGATTCGGCTCGCCGGGGAAGTGGACGCCGAACTCATCGCGGAGGGCATCGAAGATGCCTCCCTAATAGCTCCCTTGGCTCAATTAGGCGTCCACTACCTCCAGGGATTCGCGCTGGGAAAGCCCCAGCCCGCGGAATTTTGGCTGAAGACGCTAAAGGCGATGGACCGGAGCCAACTGGAGTCCGCCCTCAGTGTTTTCTTGCCGCCGGAATGGTCGCCGTCGGCCCCGACCGGCTCACCCTTGTTGACGGTGCAAGAAATCGGCGACATCATGTACAGTTTGTGGCCTTTTCCCGCCTTTATCGTAGACCGTGACAACCGCTTGGTGGGCATGAACCTCCGGGCTGAGAGACACTTTGGAACGTCGTTGGAACATGTGGCGCTGGCCTCCGCGGAGGAAGCTCTTGGACTCGCGTCCGACGAGCCTGGAATGACACGCGTTTCCGTTATCCTGCCCGGCGACTTGGGCGTAGGTGAAACGTTGGAGCAACGCGTGCGCGTTCACCGCAATGACGGCCAGAATGTGTCAGCCCGCCTCATGTTGGTCGGCATCCGCATTGGAAACCGTCCGGGGCTCTACAAGTTGGCGACCTTAATTAGCGGATCGCCCGACAATGCGCTGCCCGCGTTGTTGGGCAAGGATCCAGTGAGCGGTCTGCCCACGCGCGCCTGGTGGGAAAGCGAACAAGCCGCCTGGCGTCATGTTGAGGGGGCCGTTATTTTTTTGGACGTTGACGGCTTGAAGCAGGTCAATGACTTATTTGGACATCTCGAGGGAGACCGCTTGCTGGCTGATATGGGCCGCATCATCCACGGTCTCACCGAAGAGCATTCGGCCGTGGCGGTGCGCTATGGCGGCGATGAATTTTTGATTGCGATTAAAGACACCACCGAAAGTCAAGCCGACTCCTTGGCGCGAAAATTAGCGGCCGAGTTCTCCGCCGTTGAGAGTTCCTCCTCGAAGGTCCCGGCGACGTTCTCCTATGGTGTGGCCGCCTTCCAGAAAGGCGGGCTTCAAGACGCAATCCGTTTGGCCGATCGACGTCTTTATGAGCATAAAGGGTTCTTGTTGACCACGCCCAACGGATCTAAGCTCGTGCTCACCGCCAACGGCCGTCGCGCACTATGGCAGCCCATCGAACAGCGCCTGGCTGCTGGGTTGTACCTGGATCGGCTGGTCCAACAAACAAAAGCACCGGCCATTCGCCGAGCTTTCGTCGATTTCATCAATCCGGAGCCGGGCCTGGCCGTGGTTGAGGTTAACGCGGGGCGCGGACAAGTCGGTTTTGTCGGAGGACTTTCAGAACGATTGGGTAGCGAGGCGCAATATCTCGGGGCGGATAGCAACGGCCAATATTTAACGCGTCTCTATCGTCAATGGCAGCGCTACAATCCCCGAGCGCGGGTGCACTTCTTGCGCACGCCTGCCGACCAGTTACCCATCGTGAGCCAATCGGCCGACTTGACTCTTCTAGGCTGGGCCCTCCCTTCCGGCGAGGCGGAGGAGGTCCTCCGGGAAATGGCTCGCATCACTCGAAGCGCGGGCCAGGTCGCCTTGGCCATGATTCGCCGCGCCGAGTACAGCGATCCCATTGAGAAATTATGGAACCATTTAGGCCACCCTGAACCCAGCTTAGAAGAGGAGGAACTCATGGCCCTGACCCAGCGCCACAACCTCTCCTTGATTCGAACCGGTGAAGCTGACGAAACCCTGGTCTTCCCCACCATTAAGGACGTAAGCGTCTGGTTAGCCAGTTTGGATGTCGAAGCGCATCAGTATTTGGAACTGACCGATTCAGGCCGATTCAATCTTGATGGACCTTTTGAGGTGACCGTCCACAGCGGATTTTGGCTCTTTGAACGGGGGGGCGACTAGTGCGGTTCCTCCATCCCTAAAATCGCCCGCACATAGCCCTCGGGATCAAACGTCATGAGGTCGTCCAGTTTTTCCCCCACGCCCACGAATCCGATGGGGATATTTAGGGCCTGGTGGATGGCGAAAGCGACTCCGCCCTTCGCGGTCCCGTCCAGTTTGGTCAGGACGATTCCGGTCACATTGACAGCCTCTTGAAAGACCCGCGCCTGTTCCAACCCATTTTGGCCCGTGGTGGCGTCAATCACCAACCACACCTGATGTGGAGCGCCTGGGCATTCCCGTCCCACCACCCTGGCAATTTTGCCTAATTCCTGCATTAAGTGGGCCTTGTTGTGCAAACGCCCGGCGGTATCAATCACCGCCAGATCCAGCTTTCGGGCTGAGGCCGCTCTCACCGTGTCAAAAGCCACCGCCGCCGGGTCAGCCCCCTCCACCTGATGGACCACATCCACGCCGGCACGGCGGCCCCATTCCATTAGCTGTTCGGCTGCAGCCGCACGGAAGGTATCGGCCGCGCCAAGAATCACAGAATGGCCACGCCGCTTCATCCGTTCCGCCAGTTTTCCCGCTGTGGTTGTCTTGCCGGTACCGTTCACCCCCACCATTAGCCAAATCGCCGGCGTGCCGGTCAACTCATAGGGATTGGGCATGGATTCCAACATGGATACCATGACTTGGCGCAACAGATCCAGCACATCCTCGGCACGCTCGGGCCGACTCTCCCGCACACGCTGACGGAGTTGGTCGAGAATGCTCTCCACCGCTTGGGCGCCCAAATCGGCTTCATAGAGAATTTCTTCCAGATCGTCGTAAAGGCTGTCTGACCATTGGCGTCCCCCCACCAGCGCCCGAATTTTGTCTCCGAGTCCGGTACGGGTCTTGGTCATACCCTGGCGCAGTCGCTCAAAGAATCCCGCCATCTTCTGTCCCCTCTTCAACCATTGTCATCCTGCGTCGACTCATGGCGCGTTGACCGCTTCCTGATCCTCCAACAGAACGGAAATTAGGCGACTCTGCCCCTGGCCATCGCCCGCCACACCCCACAACGCATCGGCCACCTCCATGGTTTGACGGTGGTGGGTAACAATCACATATTGCGTTTTCCCATGCAACGTCTTCACATATTGGGCGAAACGCGAGGCGTTGGCCTCATCGAGCGACGCCTCCACCTCGTCCAGCACCACAAAGGGCGAACGCCGCACACTCAAGAGACTAAACAGCCAGGCGATGCCCCCGAGAGCCTTTTCCCCACCGGATAGCAAGGACAAGTGGCTCGGGCGTTTTCCGGGTGGACGCACCCAAAGCTCCACCCCGGCATTCTCCCCTTCGAGCCAGGTAAACCCGCCATCACCTCCGCCATACAATTGGCGACAGGCCTCGTTGAAGGCGACCTCGACGCGCTTGGCGGTTTCGTTCACCCGCCGCTCCATCTCCTGGTCTATTTCCTTCAACGTGGCGTTTAATTCGCGACGAGCATCCTCCACGTCATGGCTTTCCTTTTCCAGAAAACCCTTCCGCTCCGACAGCTGCTCAAATAATGCGAGACTTCCCGGCACCACCGGGCCCAGTTCACTCAAGCTCAAGGCAATGCGGGCCAGTTCGCGCCGCGCATTGTCCTCTTCGCTGCGGCTCAGCGCTTCAACCCCTTCGGGTGCCACATAGGATTCAAAACGCACGGCAATTTCAATCATTTCTTGGCGCCAGCTGTTGATTTTCTGCTCCATGCGCCGATCATCCAGTTCCAGCACCCGCTGCCGATTCTCTAAGTCGAGCGCCTGCTGGCTTAGACGGTTGAACCGCTCCACCTGCTCGGAACGGGCGGCCTCCCGCCGTTGAATTTCCTCGCCCAGTTCCTTCAGTGACGCCTCGGCGGCCTGACGCTTCTCCGTGAGCGATGCCCGCTCTGTCCCATTAGCCTCCTGCCGCTCACGGGAGCGCGCCTCCTCCTCGTTGACGCGGAGAATCTCCTGGTCGATCCGCTCAGCAATCAGCTCCCGTTCGCGAAGACCTTGCTCACGTTCGCGAAGCGCGCTCTCCACCTCCCTCAGCTCGGTCTGGAGCGTACCTAAGCGTGCCACCAGACTCTCCAATTGCGAAGCCAAGCCGCGGCGTTTAGCCTCGGCTTCCCCAATCTTCTGCTCCAATCGGGCCGCCTCGGCCATGAGTTCCGACGGATCACCGACTTCCGTATCCAGGGCCAATTCCTGGCGCAAATTGAGAAATTGATTGCGGCGCTCCGCCAACAACTCCCGATTGGCGTCCATCTTCTGATCAAGCTCTTCCATCTCTTGTCGGGTGGAGGCCAACAATTCCTCTTTAGCGGCTACCAGCTTGCGCTCCTCTTGAACCCGCCGGGTGAGCTCGTCAAGCTCGACTTTTCGGGACGTCGCAGAATTTCGTTGAGCCAGCCGACTTCCGCCGGTGATGGCTCCACCAGCATGAACGACCTGCCCGTCGAGGGTCACCATCTTATAGCGAAAATGATGCAGCGGCCCAAGCCGGCTGGCATCGTCCAGCGACTGCACCACCAGCACCCGTCCCAACACATGGTGAACGGCCGGGCGCAAAGTGGGGGGATACGAGACAAGATCGGCCGCCCAGCCGACAACCCCCGGCTCCTTGCTCAAGCGCCGATAGTCGTCAACTGGCACGCGTCCCGCCCGCACCGTATCCAACGGAAGAAAAGTCGCGCGCCCCAGCGATCCGGTTTTTAGATAGCGTACCGCGTCCCGCGCCCGCTGTTCATTTTCCATGACGATATCTTGGTGCGAACCGCCCAAGGCAGTTTCAATGGCCAAACCCAGCTCTGCCTCGACCTCAAGGAGGCTTCCCAATGTGCCGATGACACCCGTAATTTGATTCTGATGCTGCCCGCGGAGAACCGCCCGAACGCCAGCCCCCAGTCCCTCGCCCTCTGCTTCCAATTGGTGCAAGGCGCGAAGCCGAGCCTGCCGTCCCGCCAGTTGATGCCGAAGGCTGTATACCGCCTGTTCCGTCTCGGTCTGAAACGCTTTCAAACGAGCTCGTTCCTCGGTGAGGCGGACCACTTCTTGGGTCAACTGCTGCACTTCGCGCTCGAGATTCTGGGCCTCGTGTTGGCGGGCAGCCAGCACCTCCAACACCGTGCCCTGATTCTCGCCCATGTGAAGCATTCCCCGCAGTCGTGCCAACCGCTGCTCCAAGCGCTGCCGAGCCTCGCGATCACGGGCGAGATTCGCATCCAATCCGTCCAACTCGCGGCGAAGGCTCTGGCGCTCTTCCTCGCGATGCTTTGTCTCTTGGACAAGCGCTTGGTGACGCTCGCCGAGAGCGATCGCTTCAGGAGCAATGGGACCAACTTCCGGCCGCTCGGCCTCCAATTCTGCGCGCTGCCTTTCCAGCCGCTCCAAACTTTCGTTAAGCCGAATCTCCTCTTCTTTGAGGTGTGAAAGACGGCTAGCCAATTCCCGTTCCGTAATGCGGAGCGCGGTTTGCTGCTCGCCCAACCGCTTCAGAGCCTCGAGGTCGCCGTCACCCTGGGATTGCAGCTCAAGAATCTCCGCCCTGACCGCCGCCCCCTTGTCCACAACCGAGGCGAGTTCTTGCGCCAGCGCCTGCCGCTCCTCCTCCACCCGCTGAACTTGTTCTTGCAGCTTGGCCTTCTTCTCCATGGCGCGGTGGTACTCGGTATAGTCCAAACGGCGCTGCCAATCCAGCCGCAAAGCCTCCCAGGACTGATATCGCGACTCTGCTTCAGCCCGCTCGCGGACTTCGTCCATTTGCCGGCCCACCTCATCCAGCAAATCGCCGAGCCGGACCAGCTTGGCCTCCGTTTCCGCCAGATGGGCCAGCGTTTCCTTCTTCTTTACTTTATAGCGGGAGACGCCGGCCGCCTCCTGCAACTGTTCAAGCCGCTCAAGCGGCTTCTGCAGGAGTGCTCCTTCCACCCGGCCTTGACTGATGATGGCGTAGCTAAATCGTCCCAAGCCGCTATCCAGAAATAAATCGGCAATGTCTTTCAACCGCGCCGACTGACCGTTGATGAGATACTCCGAATCGCCGCTGCGATAGTAGCGGCGGGTGACGGTGAGCGACTCCGGCCATAACGGCATCTCGCCATCATGGTTGTCGAATTCCAAGCTAACCTCTGCCATCCGCGCTGCGGGACGTCCGGGACCGCCTTGGTGGAGCAAATCCTCCCAACGCTCCGCCCGTAGATCGCGAAGCCGCTGTTCGCCCAAAGCCCAACGCACCGCGTCGACCACGTTCGACTTTCCGCCGCCATTGGGGCCGACCAACGCGGTAATTCCGGGCTTCAATTCCAAGGCCACATCTTTGGCAAACGACTTAAATCCGTAAATTTGAATCCGCTTCAAATACACAAAAAAACTCCTTCGGCAAGCTTTTTAGCGCGAAATTAATTCGACCAAAAGACGAATGCCTGTGCGGGTCTGACCATCGATGAACAGCTCAACGAATTCCGGCCTGACGGCCAGGTCTAAATCCTCCTCGGTCAAAAATGCGCGGGCAATAGCAATCGCTTTGACCGCCTGATTGACCGCCCCTGCGCCCACCGCTTGAAGTTCAAGCGGACCCGATTCTTTTATTACCGCTACGATGGCGCCGGCCACGCCTTTGGGCCGGGACGCAGCCGATACCCGCAAGGATTGCATATTACCCCACCCGTGTTCTTTAATCTATTCGCGGCCCAAAGCCGATTCCCTGCAATCGAGGCCCGATCTCGACAACTGGTGTACAGATTTCCTGTATCGGGCCAGAGGATTTATACACTGTTCCTGTAGAGGGACCGGCTTCTCAAAAGCGAATTCCCCAAGATGCAGGTTATCGACCAGATTGCCAATCTGATACTTGAAGACCCGCTCATCACCGCCTCGCGCATCGCCCGTCGACTCGGCTATGCCGAAGAAAAGACGGTCTATTATTGGTTGCATAAGTTTCACTACAGCGGCCTCAATGCTTTTAAGAAAGCCGTACTGCATGGTCAATATGTACCCAATCGCCCAGCCCTGGGCGAAGCGCCGGGACTTTACGGACGGCTCCCGGTCACCGACCGGTGGACCGCAGAGGGCAAGCCAATCTTTGACGGGGACACACTGGCAGTGCCCAGTGGAGCGCCCGCCGAACTTATTTGGCGCTATCCGGGACCACCCATGTTATCCATTCTTCCCCAAGATCTACTGGTTTTAAGCGCCTTCGATGCCAACTTCAAGAGCCCCTGGCTTGTCGTGCACGGCCCAGACGGCTTGATGCAACTCCGGTTGAGTGTGCAAACCGGTAGCCACCGCTTGGTGGTGCACCCCATCACCATGGAACGGGATGCCAAATCCCACCCGGTGTATCAAATCCTCCAACTCATCCGTCACTATTAGGCAATTGGTGCGAAAGCATTCCATAAACTTGGAACAAGCGCCAGGTAACGCCAAACCGGCATTTCTGGGTTTATGCTACAATTAACCGCAATTACTGTCATTATGCGCGAATGGTGTCATAAGAAATGACAAGGTTTGAAACTTTTTAGAGGAGCGAACGCCATGTTTTGTCGCAGCTGTGGGGAGAACATTCCAGTTGACAGCGTGTTTTGTCCGAACTGCGGTAAAAACCTTTTAGAGGTAGCAGAGCGGCGCGTACCACCCGAAGCAGAGACCGAGACTGACCCAATCTTAGAGGAAGAAGAGCCGACGATTTTTCGGTTCCGGCGCCGCCGCACCCATGAGGCCCCAATTGATGAGCCGGATGAGACCCCCGCAGATCTGTCCGCTGATGATGACGAGGCGCCACAGCGCTCATTTGACTGGCACCAATTTAGTGCCCGTGTAAGCTTAACCCGCCTGTTCTGGGTCGTTGGTTTAATTTTTTCGGCGGTGGGATTTGTGGTCGGGCTAGCGGGAAATATCCGGTCCGCCTTGGCATGGATTCTCTTTGGGCTGGTGCTGGTTGTGGCGGCACCTAAAGCCCCTGAGGCATCCCAGCAAAACGCCAATGCAGCGGATGATGCCGCTGAGTCTCCCACTGAACACGCCGAAACGCTCAACGAGGAGATGAGGGATTAGCTTGCGTTGTCCACGATGCGGCCAAGAAAACGCTGCTGGCTCCCAATTTTGCCGTCACTGCGGTCGCAAACTGCCCAAATCGGCCGTTAAGCCGGCCAAAAAGGGCCGCGGTGCCGCGAAAAAAACGGCCGAACCTAACGCCAAGGCCCCGCGCCAATTCCGTTGGGGCCGAGCGGTGGGCTTAGCCATTGCCGCGATGGCGGTTCTGGGCATTGCCGGAGCTGGTTACGAAACCTTGAAGGCCTTGCACAGCATGCCGCCGGTGGGGAACCTGGTCAGCCTTACCACGGCGGGACAGGATTCGGTTGTCTATGACCGATTTGGAAAACCCGTGGCCACCTTGCACCTTTCGACCAACCGCATCGACGTGCCTTTGAAGGACGTCTCGCCGAACATGCAAAACGCGCTGGTCGCCACCGAGGACCATAACTTCTGGAAAAATGATGGCTTTGACCTGCGCTCTATTTTCCGCGCCGCTTATGTCGACCTCTTGCACCGCGGTTCACTGCAAGGAGCCTCGACGATTACCGAGCAGTTGGCAAAGATGCTCTATTTGCATGACAACCGCTCCATCACCTACAAAATCCAGGAGATCATCTTGGGACTTGAGCTGGCACGGAGCTATTCCAAGCAGCAAATTCTCGACATGTATCTGAATCAAGTCTATTTGGGCGATGGCGCCTATGGCATTGCCACGGCGTCTAAAGCCTACTTTAACGAGAGCCCCAGTCAGCTGACCATTCCGCAGGCAGCGGTACTGGCGGGTCTTCCTCAAGCCCCGTCTTTGTACGATCCGATTACGAACTACAAGTTAGCGAAGGCGCGGCAGCTCGAGGTGCTGCAGGAGATGGCCAAGTATGGCTACATCAAGCCGTCTCAGGTCAAAACCTATTATGACGCCCCTCTGCACCTCTCGCCGCAGAAAATCACCACGGCGGGGCAAGCGACCCCATTCCCATACCCCTGGTATATCCAACACGTCATCCACGTTTTGGAAAAAAAGGGATTCACGCAGCAAGAAATTTATAACGGCGGCCTCAAGATTTACACCAAATTGGATCCCACCGTCTATAATATCGCCCAAAACGCGGTTGACCATTGGATGAACTACAACTTCGGGTCCAATCCCGACTACCAGGCGGCGACCATGGTGGAAAATCCCAAAACCGGAGCTGTTTGGGCTGTCATTGGCGGCCGCACCTACAGCACCGCCTTTGGTCAAGACTTGGCGACCAGCAAGCAGGCGCTGCGGTCAAGTGGCTCCTCCATCAAACCCTTGATGGAGTACACCGAAGCCATCATGCAGGGCTACACCCAGCTGTCGGTCATCAACGACGTGCCCACAGTCAAGGTCAACGGTCAGTGGTGGCCGAGGAACGACGATGGCATCTATCGGGGCTACATCGATCTGCGGGACGCGCTGGCCATTTCCGACAACGACGCCTCGGTCCATCTGCTGGAGCAGATTGGGTTGCAAAACGGCTACAACTTTGCCACCCAAAAGTTCGGCATCAGCACGCTGCCGGCAGTGGATGCGCAAAGTGCTGGCATTGCCATCGGTGGATTTGCCCAAGGGGGCGTCAACGTTCAGGAGATGACCCGCGCTTATGCGACCTTCCCCAACGGCGGAACGCGCATGAAGCAAATCTGGGTGTCAAAAGTGGTTGATGCCAACGGGTCGGTTGTCTACTCCCAAAAGCCCCAAGGGACCACCATTTTTAGTCCGCAGGTGGCCTACATCATGGACAAAATGATGGAGCGAGTGCTCTATCCGGGAGAATTGCCGGGCATTGGACCCGGCGCTTACCCCACGGGTGTGCAACTCGGCATCGGCCGCCCAGCGGCGGGCAAGACGGGAACCAACAACGGGGAACGCGACGCTTGGTTCATGGGCTATGAACCCCAAATGGTGGTCGGCGTTTGGGAGGGCAACAAGATGGGAGAATACCGTCAGCCAAGTACCCCGAACGGTCTGGCGTATGGTGACGTTGCCGCGGGTCCGATTTGGAAGCAAATTATGGAGCAGGTTAATCAGGCGGAACACATTCCGGTGGAACACTTTAAGCGCCCGAGCGGCGTGACGTACGTGTCAAACGTTTCCATCACCTCGGGCAAGCTGGCCAGTGCCTTGACGCCTAAAAACGAGATTGAGGGGGCTTGGTTCATCAACGGCACCCAACCGACTACGACCGGTCATACCCACGTAAGGCTGAAAGTCTTGGCCTCCAATCCCAAAGTACTCTGGCAGCCCGGCTGTGGACCGGCCATCTCCCAGGTGTTCCTGATCCCGCCGCCCAATTGGAAGGCTCCTGAGCCTAAGCCGTGGAGCTATACCCAGTGGCCGCCAACCCAGAAATGCACTCCGGGTTCGAGTCCGTCTGGAAACTCGTCCTCATCGAGCAGCCACTCTTCGCATTCGTCAAGCTCGTCGCCGCCATCGCGATCGACGTCCTCGCCGCCGTCGAGTCAAAGCCCCAGTTCACCACCCCCCGGGACGACCTTGCCCAGTTCGCCCCCCTCGTCCTCCGACAGCCCGAGCGGTGGTCCTAGCCCGGGCAACGGAGGGCCGGGAAATGGCGGCCCTGGCGGACCAAACGGTTAGAGATACCTGAAGGGGCCGTCTCAATCGCCACCCGCACGGGTGACTGGGGCGGACCCCGATGAAAATCGAGTGACCCTCGCTCCTAGTAAGCGAGGGTCGCTTGCTTTAAGAGGTTGTGGGCCACGCTCAGGAGGCCCCATTCCGTTTGGACTGAACGTCTTCGTAAGAACGCGTCACTTTTGGCGTAGGGCTGGATGGACTACGCCCTAGTCGATGTCATCCGCAATACCTACGATGTCCGGGTGTTTGGCCACACCGGAATGCCCGTTGCGAATCATCGACATCGCGGTAAGGACGGCTTTTCGGTTGAACCACCCCGACCACGTTGCCCATGGGAAGGGCGTCGGCTCCCACGGGCACCTCATGCAATAGGGCGAGTTGCGTTCCCAAGCGCTCGGCTGGTCGTGCTCGGTCTTTGTGCGAGAAATCGGTCTTCGCCCAAGAATGGATGAGATAGTGGGAATCTATCGTGATCACCTCTGGCACATCACCGTCGGGGTGGCTGCGAGGAGGCGAAATCCCGCGACTTCCACTTCAAACGCGTTTGGCACCGGGTTGGGATGGGACTGGACAAATACCGGCTTGGTACCGATGAGCACGCGGTATGACTCATTCAGGGACCCTCCGCCGACCGCTGCAACATCACATGGGATCGCTGGATCGACGCCAACTAAACGGCCAATCTCGGACAGTGAGAACCTCGATGGAATCCCTCCAACACCATAACGTCAACATAAAAGCGTTTACCGAGCATCGCCCGAAACCTCGGCGCACCCCGGGCTAACATGCAACCGAGAACTCGTTGCATAAATGGCATCAGCCAGCGGAAATCGCATAGACTCTGACTTCTTTTGCCCACTTAATGATGATCTTTTCCACCCGCATGCCGATCCGTTCAGCGACCCGCATAGACGGGGCATTCCGGACATCAATCAGCGATATGAGTTTAGCGTAGCCCATGGTGTCAAACCCATACTGCTTACACGCGGAGGCTGCTTCCGTGGCATATCCGTGGCCCCATTCGCGGCGCACGAATAAATAAGCGATTTCCATGTGCCGGGTGCCGTCGAGATCTTGCGGAATAATACCGCATTGACCAAGAAACCGGCCGGTGGCTTTGTCTTCAACCACCCAGAAGCCGACCCCATAGGTATCATAGTTGGCGAGCGTTCTCCGGATCCATCTCATCGTCTCTTCTTCATTCATCGTCGATGGATAGTACTGCATCGCCACCGGGTCTGAAAAAATCTGAAGCAGATTGGCCCGATCGCCGTACGTCATCCGGCGAAGGCTCAGTCGCTGGGTCGTCGCAACTACACCGTTCATGAAAAACCTCCTCAGGGATTGGCGCGTTTCGAGTTTAGCAAACGGCATGCGTTTGCTGCCGTAGCCCACTCGTGCCGGCTTGGTCCAGAATCGCACGCGACACAGGTTCGTCCTCGCGCATGCATTGGTCCCCGCTAATTGATGAAGAAGCCCCATTTTCGACGACGTCTTGGCCAGATCCCCCTTGCGTTAGGACGTCGGCTGATGGATAATCAAACCCGTACAATCATAGTTGCTATCAAGATATCTCTCATAGTTCTGTGCGTGCATGATACCGGATACAGACACCGCCTCACTGAAAGGAGAAACATTGTGGCCAGTTATTACCGACCACCTCGGGCGTATGTTGCATTCCAGGTGCGCATGACGCCGGAATTAAAAGACCGTTTGACGCGATGGTCATACGAAGCCGGCGAGAGTCAAACGGCGATCATCCACGCAGCGCTGGAATACTATTTTGCACACACTACCCCACCGTTCCGCGCTCCGTCATCCGAAATATCCCGAGGCAAAAAGTAGCAACAACCCAGAACCATTTTAACAAGAAAACATCCATGCCCCCGGGTTTAGGACCCAGGGGCAAAAACTTTAAGAAAGGCATGAACGTTGAACACGCCCCTCAGAACGCGTCCATGCCGGAAGACACGACAAAACCGGTCCATAAGGACCGGCTTCGAGAGATAGGAAAAATAAGAGCTGGTTAAGAAGGGCTCATGGGATGCGGATCCGGATTTTCCGGGGACGCTTCCGGAGAAACCAAGGTGAGCTCCTTCAACAACTGCCGAGCCGCTTGTTGCTCGGCTTCCTTCTTGCTGCGGCCGATGGCCCGCCCATGAGGCTCACCATTGACCAGCACCTCAACTTCGAACGTCTTGGCATGATCGGGGCCATAGGAACCCACCACTTGATAGCTGGCTTCTTTGCCGTGGCGCCTAAGCCAGTCATTCAAGGCGGTCTTGTGGTCGCGCCCCGCATCTCGGCCTTCGACCGAGTTCAGCGCGAAGTCCATAACCTCCAATACGAACGTGCGCGCCCGATCATAGCCTTCGCTGAGATAGCAGGCGCCGATTATGGCCTCCATGGCATCAGCCAACAACGAGGGCTTCTTGCGACCTCCGCTGCGCTCCTCACCCCGGCCAAGCCGCAGTTCCCGTCCCACATTCAGGGTCTCGGCAGCTTCCGCCAAGGTGGCTTCACACACAATGGCGGCTCGCGCCTGGCTCAATTGCCCTTCGTGCCACGTGGGATTCTTTTGATAGAGCCATTCGGTAATCACCAACTGCAGCACCGCGTCGCCTAAAAACTCCAACCGTTCATTGTGGACTTCCTTACGGAATCCTTCGTTGGCGTATGACGAATGCGTCAGCGCTTGCCGCAGCAGAACGGGATCATGAATTTCCTCAGATAGCGTGCGAACGGCCATGTTAGATCTCCCGTGCAATCAGGCTGGCGTTTTGCCCGCCAAACCCGAAGGCATTAGACATCACCGCACGAAGACGCCGTGGCTCTGGCTTGTTAGGTACATAATACAAATCGCACTCCGGATCGGGGGTCTCTAAATTGATGGTTGGCGGCAGAGTCTGGTGCTTGAGTGCCAGAACCGAGGCAATTAGCTCGACGGCTCCCGCCGCGCCTAACAAATGACCGGTCGAAGATTTCGTGCTAGATACGGCCAACCGATACGCGTGGTCGCCAAATACCCGTTTGATAGCCAGCGTTTCCGCAATATCTCCCTTGGGGGTCGAGGTCCCATGCGCGTTAATGTAATCAATCTCCTCGGGCTTGATGTTGGCATCTTTCAGAGCCCGCACCATGGCGTGCCCCGCCCCCTCTCCCTCGGGGTGCGGCTCCACCACGTGATACGCATCAGACGAACGGCCATAACCCGCCAGTTCGGCATAGATCTTGTCTGCGCCCCGCTTCTCGGCATGGCTGAGGCTCTCGATCACCAAAAAGCCGGCCCCTTCGCCCATAACGAAACCGTCCCGTTCTAGGTCGAACGGCCGGCTGGCATGCTTGGGGTCGTCGTTGCGCGTGGACATGGCCCGCATGGAGCAAAAGCCCGCAAATGCTAACGGAATTAATGCCGCTTCTGTTCCACCGACGAGCATGACATCCGCTTCGCCATGCTGAATGGCGCGTAGTCCCGATCCAACAGCGTTGCCGGATGAGGCGCAAGCCGTCACCACGGTTTCATTGGGTCCGCGCAAATCGTAACGGATGGCCAATTGGCCGCCGGCAATGTTGCCAATCATTTTAGGGATAAAGAATGGATTGATGCGTGACGGTCCACGATCCAAGAGCACTTGATGCTGCTCGGTCAGGGTTTGCATACCGCCAATACCATTGCCAACCACCACGCCGGCCCGGTCGGGATCAAAATGGCCATCAATGCCGGCATCCTGCCAGGCTTCTTCGGCAGCCGCAATGGCAAACTGCACAAAACGATCCATGTGCCGCGCTTCCCGACGATCCAAATACTTGCTCGGATCAAAATCCTTAACCTGCGCCGCTATCCGAGTTGGGTATTCGGATAAATCGTAGTCCTCCACCAGACCAATGGCGCTTTCCCCCGACGTGATCCCATGCCAAAAGTTGTCAAGGCCGGAACCAACCGGGCTCACAACGCCCATGCCTGTTATCACAACGCGCTCCATGGAAATCCGTCGATCTCCTCTCCGTGCAAAGAAAGTCCCTCACGGGACCCCTTCGTCCTTACGAATTTTCGCGAATGTACTCGACGGCGTCATTCACGGTGGAAATCTTTTCCGCCTCGTCATCCGGAATTTCTAGCCCAAACTCCTCTTCAAGGGCCATGATGAGCTCCACAATGTCCAGGCTGTCGGCACCCAAATCGTCAATGAAGGCCGACTCCAAAGTCACTTCGTCTTCTTCCACTCCAAGTTGGTCAACGATAATTTCTTTCACCTTGTCGAAAATCTGTTCTTTACTGGCCACGCTATCCCACTCCCTTGTTTAATTGATGCGGCAGTTTAATCCATCACCAGTCCGCCGTCAATGACCAGCGTCTGGCCGGTCACATAATCGGCTTGAACTAAATACCATACCGCGTCGGCCACTTCTTCGGGCCGACCAGCCCGTCCCAACGGAACCTGTTTGACCAGGGCCTGAAAAGCATCTTGGGACATGTGTTGGGTCAGATCGGTGTCAATCAATCCCGGCGCCACCACATTGGCGGTGATATTGCGCGAAGCCATCTCCCGCGCCACCGATCGAGTAAACCCGATCACCCCTGCCTTGGCGGCGGCGTAGTTGGCCTGTCCGGCATTGCCCAACATGCCGGCAATAGACGCGATATTGACAATCCGTCCGAAGCGCTGCTTCATCATCGGCTTGATCGCCGCGCGCGTGCAGGCGAAGACGCTGGTCAGGTCGGTTTGAATGACGTCGGTCCAATCCTCATCTTTCATCCGCAGGAGCAAGGTGTCGCGCGCGATGCCAGCGTTATTGACCAAAACATCAATGCGGCCCCAGTGCTCAAGCACTGCGTCGATGAGGGACTGAGCTTTCGGGATATCTGAGACATCCGAGGGAATCAAGAGGCACTCCGCCCCACGCTCGCGGATGAGCTGCTCGGTTTCCTGGGCTCTCTCTTGGTTGCCGCGATAATTCACGGCCACCTTCATCCCCGACTCGGCTAGTTTCAGCGCAATGTGGCGTCCAATACCACGGGAGCCTCCGGTGACAATCGCCACCTTTTCACGCCATGAAGTCGTCATCATCAACCTACTTTCCCTTGATTTGACAGGTTTGGCTGAGGCTCTCCAACCGCAATTCGTCTGCTATTATAGCCTCCGCCCTACACCAGTTCAAGTGCCTTGGTCAAGCCCTCTGGGTCTTGTACGGAAACGATTTCCGCCTTGCGATCAATCTTTTTGACCAAGCTGGCGAGACTCCGTCCAGGTCCCAGTTCCACAAAGCGGCGGATGCCATCAGCCAAGGCCCGGCGAACCGAGGCCTCAAACAACACAGGCCGCGACACCTGGGCAACCAAACGCGGCACGGCCTCCTCGGGATGCGCGCAGTATTCCGCATCGACATTGGCCAATACCGGAAAGGCGGCAGGTCGAAGCGCCACATCGTTAAGAGCGGCTTGCACCGCCTCCCCCGCGGACGCCAACAGACGGGAATGAAAGGGCGCGCTGACCGCCAGCCTGACGGCCCGGCCCCCTGCGGCCCGAATCAACTCTTCGGCCAGTTCCACACCCGCCATCTGCCCGGAGATGACAATTTGGCCGGGGGCGTTGAAGTTGGCCGGATCGACCACGCCCCGGTGGCTGGCCTCCCGGCAAATCGCCTCCACTTGCTCTTTGTTGAGGCCCAGAACGGCCGCCATACCACCTTCTCCCTTGGGCACGGCGTTCTGCATGGCGCGTCCCCGAATTCGGGTGACACGCACGGCATCGGGAAAGGCCAACAGGCCCGTCGCCACGTAGGCGGAGTACTCTCCCAAGGATAGACCGAAGCCGACCTCGGGCTTGATGTCGGGCCGTTCCTGCCCAAGTGCGCGCCAGGCGGCGACACTCACCGTCAAAATGGCCGGCTGCTGCACCTCCGTATCCTCCAGGACGCTTTCCGGTCCATTAAAGATTACGTCGGACAGTTTGTACGACAAGGCCTCGTCAGCTTCCTGAAAGGTCTCCCGGGCCGTCTCGAACGCATCGTACAAGGCCCGCCCCATCCCCACATACTGGGACCCTTGGCCGGGAAACATGGCCGCCCATGGATTACTCATGCTCTTCCTCCTCGGTCATTGTTGTCCACAGCGCGTCTTCGGCTTCGCTCAGAGGAAGCAAGATGATGCCGAAGGCGCCAGGACCCACATGGGTGGAGATGACGGGACCAATCACCCCGTCCAACCACCCGCGAACGCGATAGCGGCGGTTGATGCTGTCCACCAACCCCTGGTGCCGCTCCGGACTGCCGGAATGACCCAATGCCGCCAACACCGGGGTTCCTTCGGCAAGCCGTTCGGCGGCCGACGCTACCATCCCGGGGGCAATCTGCCGCTCGCCGCGTACCTTGCGGGCCGGCCGAAAGTGGCCATGTTCAAGCAGCAAGATGGGCTTCATATCCAATATGGTGCCTACCAGTCGTGCCGCCTGCCCGATGCGCCCACCGCGTGCCAGATATTCCAGCGTCACCGGCGCCGCGAACGCGAACAGCCGTCCCTTGAGCGCGGTCAACTCCTGCCCTAACTGCTCCAGGCTGGCACCTTGGGCAGCGCGCCGGGTCGCCCACCACACCAAGAGCGCCGTGCCAAGACTGGCGGATTCGCCGTCTATCACCGCCACTGGACCATCCACCATACGGGCCGCCACTTCCGCTGAGCGGACGGTACTGGAGAGGCCCCCGGCTAGGTGAATGGAACAGATGGCCTCCGCTCCCGCTGCGAACGCTTCCTCATACACGGTGCGGAACGCGCCCGGCGAGGGTGCCGCCGTATGGGGCAACTCCCTCATCGCGGGCAGTTGCCGCAGAAAATCCTCAGCCGATAGGTCGAGGCGGTCGCGATAGCTCTCCCCACCCATTTCCACCATCAATGGAACTGTACGCACACCATGGGCCGACAGCCACGCGGGACTCAGATCGCTGGTCGAGTCGGTCACCACCGCGACGCTCATTGGCATCCCCCCCACCGCGCCACCACCGAGCCCCAGGTCAACCCAGCGCCAAAAGCCGCCAGCACCATGAGGGACCCGTTCTGAAGCCGCCCTTCCTGGCGTGCCTCATCCATGGCCAAAGGAATAGACGCCACCGACGTATTGCCATAGCGTTCGATATTCTGTATCACCTTACTACTCGGCAAATCAAAGTGGCGCATGGCGGCCTCAATAATGCGCTGATTCGCCTGATGCGGAATCAAGAGGTCAATATCCTGTACCGTCAAGCCGGCGCGGGCGAGCCCCTGCTCTACAGCATCCGGCATGGCTTTCACGGCGAATCGGAAGACCTCATTTCCGCTCATCTTGAGAAAATGCAGCCGGCTATCCACGGTGTCTTTGGACGCTGGCCAGCGCGATCCGCCGGCCGGGAGCGCCAACAGGTCGGCCCCCCGACCGTCCGCGTTGAGGTAGGAGGAGAGAATGCCATAGGGCGAGTCTTCCATCGCCTCCAGCACCACCGCTCCGGCTCCATCGCCGAACAACACGGCGGTCGACCGGTCTTCGTAATCCGTGATGCTGGAGAGTTTGTCGGACGCCACCACCAAAATGCGGCGATAGACACCCGCCTCAATCATACTGGCGGCCATGGCTAGACCGTAGACCCAGCCCGTGCAGCCTGCCTGCAGATCGACCCCAGCAATGGGGCGTTCCGACAATCGGGCCTGCAACCGGGCCGCCGTAGACGGGAACACTGTGTCTGGCGTGTTGGTAGCCATTAAGATGAAATCGAGGTCATCGGCACTTAAGCCCGCGTCGTCCAGGGCTCGCTCGGCGGCGTGCACCGCCATGTCAGACGTCGCCTCATCGTTGCGGGCCATACGGCGCTCGCGGATGCCGGTGCGGGAAACAATCCACTCGTCGTTGGTATCCACCATGCGTTCCAAATCGTGATTAGAGAGAATGCGCTCTGGCACATAAGTCCCCAACCCTGTCATGACGGCGCGTCTCATTTAACCCTCTGCCCCTTCCTGTATACGTTCTTCGATACGCGTCTGCGATCCACGCCGGCAATACCCGGCCGCGGTCAAGATGGTGCTCTGAAACGCCCGTGCATCGCTTGAGCCGTGACACTTATAGACAATCTGATTGAGTCCTAAAAGCGGGGCTCCCCCCGTCTCTTGATAATCCCAGCGACGACGCAATGCGGAAAAGCCCTCCTTAACCAACAGCGCCCCCACCTTTTGGCGAACTCCGCCAAGAAGGGCGCTCTTGACTTCGCGAAAAATGTCCCGGGCCGCCCCTTCAATGGCCTTTAAGGCCACATTGCCCGCAAATCCCTCCGTCACCACCACGTCCGCATGGCCCTGCAACAGCTCGCGCGGCTCGAGATTGCCCACGAAATTCAACCCCGGATCATGTTTCAATAATTGGTGCGCTTCACGAATGACGGCAGGACCCTTTTCTTCTTCCACACCCACGTTCAACAACGCCACCCGTGGCTGATCGATGCCATAAACCTCTCGGCAGTAGATGGAGCCCATGACCCCGTACTGATACAGCTGGTGCGCTCTGGGATCCAAGTTGGCGCCCACATCTAACATCAGCACCCCCCACCCCTTGAGGGAAGGTAAAATGGCCGTGAGCGCCGGGCGCTCAATGCCCCGCATGCGCCCCAGCACGAAGAGCCCCGCGGCCATCAAGGCCCCTGTGTTGCCGGCGGAAATGGCCGCCTCCGCTTCGTGATTCTTGACCAGACGAATGCACTTAACCAAAGATGATTCCGCCTTGTGGCGCACCGCTTGCACCGGGGCCTCAGACGGCTCAATAATCTCTTCCGCCTGGACCCAGTGGAGGGCTGGATGGTTCAGCAAGGATGCCAACTCCCCATTCAGCGCCTCACGGTCACCCACCAGCGCCACAGCCAAATCCGGGTCTTTTTCCACCGCTGCCCGCGCTCCACGCACAGCGGCCCCCGGGGCTAAGTCGCCTCCCATGGCATCCACCGCAATTCTCAAACCTCCGGTCCCCCTTTATCGCGGTCCAGTGCCACGACCACAAACTTGGCGCGAAACACCGGTACATCGCGCACCGTACTCACCACTAAAACCACCCAACGGGGACCAAAATGCCGAATCACCTCGGCGGTCGCCCAGATTTGCTCGCCCGCGATGACGGGCTGCTTATACTTGGCGTTGACCAATCCGGTCAGCACCACGTCGCCGTCCACCACCGCCAACGCCAAGGAGTCCGCCTGCGCGAAAATGTAATGCCCGCGGAGCACCCCATTGCGATGAAACCCCATGTCCGGGGTGGTGTCCATCACCGAACGAGCCGACCGACCCAATTCGAGATCGATGAGTTCCCCCACCAATTCCTTTTGGCCCATGGCTCGGAGTCCTTCCACCGCTTGGCGGGCCAGCCCCTCCGAACGCAGCCGCAGTTCAGGAATGCCAAGATGGAACCGATCCAAGCGAATCGTGGGCACACTGACGCCGAAGTATTGGGCCAATTCCTCATCCGTTTGCAACGGATTTTCCTTAAGACGTTGCTGAAGCAGCCGCTGCCGCTCGGCGCGACCCAATTTGGGCATGAAACCTCTCCCCACCATGAAATATGAGTTGATAATAGCACTAAGTAATAAAAATTGGGCAAAAAAATTCCATGGGCAGGCCATGGAATTTCTCAATGTTATTGTTCGTGGTTGACCACAATGCGCCCGTCATAAAACCCGCAATGCGGGCAGACATGATGCGGCAGCCGGTCGCCATGGCAACGCGGGCACAATACCCAATTGGGCGCCTTCAACTTCCATTGCGAACGGCGCCGGCGGGTACGGGAACGGGACAATTTACGCTTTGGTACGGCCATGCTTCTCTCTCCCCACTTCTTCGTCTCTGTCTTCCGAGTCGCCCGGAATCTTCAATTGAGCCAGCGCGGCCCAACGGTCGTCAGTGGCGGGTGCGCAATCGCAGTCCGATTCGTTTAGGTTGGTTCCGCACGTCGGGCATAGTCCCCGACAGTCCGGCCGACACAAGAGGGCGATGGGGAAGCTCACTCCCGCCGCATCGGAGACCATCTTGTCCAATTGAATCTTGTCACCCGTGAACCGCCAATAATCAAGAGACTCATCATCGGGTCCGGGTTCGTCGCGAAATTCTTCTGTCGCCTCAAACGGCAATACGATATGAAAAGGTTCTGCGCATCGGCTACACACTGCGTCCGCTTCCACCGTACCGCTCACGTCCACTATCAGCGTACCGCCTCCGGTGTTGCGAACCAGCACATCAATCACGGCCGGATCGGTTAGCGGAAAGTCAACGCGCTCGCGCGCTTCCTGGGGCCACGGTTCCACCAACTGAAAGGCTTCCTCACGGCCTGCCCATTTCTTGACATCCGACACCCGTACTTCCATGATTCCACCTCTCGACACTCTCCCTAGTATATAAGGGCAACCAAAGGCTGTCAATTTGTCAGAGTTTGCCGCGCCGCACGGCACCAATGGCCGCCCAAATACCCAAGGCCACTGCAAGAAAGAACGCATACTCGCCGATGGGAATTCCGGCCAATTGGTCCAGGTGATTGCGGTGCACGACCAACGCGGTACCCAAAATCACCGCCCCCAACAAGAACGCCATCGCCACCCGGTTGATCAACATCTCCCAGTGACCCAAAATCTTGTCGAGATTTTTATGCTCCAGGACGATGCGAATTTCCCCGCGTGACAGGGTTTTCAGCGCCCGCTCGACTTCTCCGGGAAGAGCAGTCACCGATTGGCCAATCTTCCCTGCCTCGCGCACGGCGCCTGGCAGCCAATTTTGCGGGTTCAGGCGATTCCACAGCAGCTCTCCGGCCAATGGCTTTCCCATTTCCAACAGCGAAAAATCGGGATCAATGCCCCGCACCACCCCGTCGGCCGTCACGGCCGTCTTGGCTAACAACATATATTCCGGTGGAATGCGGAGCCGATGGCGCTGCGCGACAGAAAACAGATCCGACATCGCCTGACCCAGCTGAAAGTCTTTGAGTTGGGTCTCATAATAGCGGCGGCGCAGCCGCTCGACATCCCGTAGCAGGGCGCGGCGGTTCACATGATCGCCGGCAGAACCGATGGAGACCAGCGCCTCGGTAACCTCGTCGGCGTTCCCTCGAACCATCCCCAACACCAGCTCCACCGAATGCCGCCGCATGTCGTGGGAAAATGTCCCAACCAAGCCCCAGTCCAAGAAGATGAGGCGGCCCTCGTCATCCACGTGGACGTTTCCGGGGTGAGGATCCGCATGAAAGAAGCCATCTAAAAAAATTTGCTGATATAAGGCGTGGACATATTCGTGGGCGACGTCCGGCAAATCACGTCCGGCCTCTATGAGTGCCGCGCGGTCGCTAATCTTAATGCCCATGATGGATTGAAGCACCAACACGTCTGAACGACTGAGATCCCAAATAACCTCGGGAATACGGACTCTCCCATTGTCGCGCGCGTGTTTCTTTGCCGTTTCGGTATTCTGCGCCTCGATGGAGAAGTCCAGTTCGTCCCGCATGGTGTCCACGATCTCCTCCACCAAATCGGAGAGACCATATTGCTTTCCCCAGGTGGTCCGGTTTTCGGCCGACTGGGCAATCGCGCGAAGAATGTCAAAGTCGGCTTCTGCCTGCTCGCGAATGCCCGGCCGCCGGACCTTGATGACTACCTCGCGCCCATCATACAGACGGGCGGGATGCACCTGGCCAATCGAGGCCGCCGCCATGGGCTCTTTGTCAATCCATGCCACCACCTGGTCGACTGGCTGCCCCCAGGCCCTCTCTAATGTCGTCCTCACCTCCGAAAAAGGGAATGGAGGCACATCATCCTGCAGCCGTTCCAGCGAGCGCACCAAGGCATGCGGCAGAATATCGGGCCGAATCGAGGCCAACTGCCCCAACTTGACATAAGTTGGCCCCAGATCGGCCAGGACCAGCCGCACGCGCTCGGGCCAGTCGGCGTCCACCTCTGGCAGCCGATCGGCCCGAATCCGGCGCCCGAGGGAGAGATATCGGGACAGCCCCAGAGTATCGGAGGCCATGATGAGTCCATGATGCGCCATCACTTCCGCAATTTGTCGCAAGCGCCCCCAAGAGCGGCGGCGAATCTTCACCGCGTATCCCCTTCCGACTTTTCGAAGGTTCCGTATACGACCGGGTGACCGTCACGCACCATAACTCGCCCCCCCGCAATCAGATCGCGAATGTGCCGTCCGTCGGTGACCATCAGATCGGCCCGAAAACCTGGCTCAATCCCCGCTATGCCGTCAAGCTTCAAAATGGTGGCGGGGGTTTTGGTGGCGGGCAACAACGCCTCCGTCCAGGTCAACCGCAGTTCCTCTTTCAGTGCCGCCACGCTCTTAAAGAGACTGTCCGGCATGCCCACTCCCATATGGAGAAGTTCCCCCTCGGCGTTAAAGACGGGGGCCGAACCGCCGGCGTCCGTGCTAAAGGAGATGCGATCATGCCGCACGCCCGCGGCGCGGAGCGTCTCCACGGCCTCTACGGGGGAGACGGCATGATGATCGTGAGCGTCGGGCTCGATGGAGGAGGTGATGTCGCAATAGCCGCCCATCAGTCCCCAGCGAACGGCATCGGCCAACAAATCGCGGGTCCGGTTCAGATGGGTCGGCACTAGCACCGCGATGGGGATGTCCGCCATTTTTATCACCTCAAACAATGGCTCAAGACGCCGTGCCCCGCTTCCCACATGAAGGTGCACCACGCCCGCCTTACCCGACAGGAGCCCTCCGGTACGAGCCTCGCCGGCCAACTGAGCCAATTCCCGGTCGCTAGGGTGCGAGCCCCGGTGGTCCGATATCGCAATTTCCCCCACCCCCAGAATGCGGTCGATGAGAATGATGTCGCTCCGTGGAGTGTCGGTGATGGTCCGGGTGGGCACTTGATAGGCACCGGTATAAATCCAGGCGTTGAGCCCCTCCGCGACGAGGGCTCGGGCTTTGGCCAGCAGGCTTTGTACCGACCGGCTGGTCCCATCGGTGCCCAAGATCCCCACCACCGTGGTCAAACCAAAGCGGGTCAGTTCCGTCAGGCTCAATTCCGGGGTCCGAAATTGGGGTCCCCCTTCACCGCCGCCCCCCGCAAAATGCACGTGCTGGTCCACCAATCCAGGAAAGACCATGAGTCCCTCCGCGGCAATCACCGTTCCCTCCGCCCAGTCCGGAATAGCCAGGTCGTGCCCCATCGCCACGATTTGGGAGCCCACAGTGAGAATGTCCATTCGGCCACGGGGATTGGGGTCGTAAACCTCTCCCTGGCGAATGAGGGTCGCGGTTACCGTCATTGGTTGCTGCCGCTGCCCTTCTGCCCTTTACCCAGCACCAGCTCAATCTTCTTGGCGATTTCCTGACTTTGCCGGATCACGCTTTTCAGTTTCATCAAGTTCGCCTCCAATTCCTGGCTCAATTCATATTGGGTCGCGGTCAGCACCTGGGCGACCGTCTCCTGAGGCGAACTATTGGCTGCCAACGTGGAAGAGCCCTGCTGCGAGGATGAGGAGCCCACTTGGGAGGCAGACGATGACGACGATTGGCTATTCGACGAAGATCCGCCGCCCGACGATGGGCTCGAGCCTGATCCTGCGGAACCGGATTGCGCCCCGCCCGCGGATGCCTTTTTGACCAGCTTCTTAATGCTGGACATGGAAAGACCGGACCCAGATTGACTGTTGGATTGCCCAGAAGAATGGCTGGACGAGCCAGAAGACGAGGCCGATTGACGCTGATGACCCATCGATCCCGATGCACTCGAACCAGCACTGCTGGAGGTGCTGCTTGACCCGTTTCGGCCCTGGTTTTGTTGGTTCAAAGCTTGCTGAATCATTTGCTGCACTTGTTGCGGCGTTAATGTGCTTCCGGAACTGTTGCTCGAGCCATTGCTCCCCAGGTTCATACTGCTGCCACTCATAGCGCTGTTGCCGCTTGACCCACTGCCACCTTGATTTTGCTGGTTCAAGGCTTGCTGGATCATTTGCTGGACTTGCGGCGGTGTGAGCGCATTGCTCCCGGAGCGCCCTTCCGACTCCTCGCTTCCCGCGGTCATACTGCTGCCACTCATGGCGCTGTTGCCGCTTGACCCGCTGCCGGCTTGATTTTGCTGGTTCAAAGCTTGCTGAATCATTTGCTGGACTTGCTGCGGTGTGAGCGTATTGCTCCCGGAGCGCCCTTCCGACTCCTCGCTCCCCGCGGTCATACTGCTGCCACTCATGGCGCTGTTGCTGCTTGACCCGCTGCCGCCTTGATTTTGCTGGTTCAAAGCTTGCTGAATCATTTGCTGGACTTGATCACGGCTCATGGTCTGGTTGCTGACATCTTGATTGGTCACGTCGTTCAAGGCCAGCGCCGTACCTGCTTCTTGCTGCAATAAGGCGTTTTGTTGACGGACTAATTGCCTTAAGGTCTTTTGGTCAGATGATTGGGAATGGGAAGACGACTGCTCCCCCTGCTTCGAAGCCAGTCGTCCCCGTCGATGCTTGCGCTCTGCCATACCATCGCCTCTCCGTTCTCAGGTTTCCAATAGTATGGCACGCCGTCCAATCTTTATGAGGTTGCTCGCTGAATATCCGCGAGTGCTTGTTGCACATTTTTCACCGGAAAGATCTTGATGTTGAGATGCAATCGCTTGGCCATTCCCTCGGCCTTGGCGTAGTTGGCTTGGGGCACAACGAAAATGCGGGCCCCAGCCCGATAGACGGTGACGACTTTTTGGGCCACTCCGCCGATTTGTTCCACCTGTCCGTTGGGCAAAATCTCGCCCGTTCCGGCGACAATTTTTCCGTGAGCGATATTCCGGCCCGTGATTTGGTCATAAATCTCCAAGGCAAACATCATTCCCGCGCTAGGCCCGCCGATTCCCTTGGCGTGAACGGTCACCGGACGGGGAATGACCGGCTTTTGCAGCGGAGCCAGCAAAACGCCGAAAGCCGGATCCGGATCACTCTTAATGCGCCCCAGCTTAACGGGAATCACCAAGGTCTGTCCGCCGCGCTTAACCGTAACGTTCACAATTTCGCCCACCTTGAAGTTCTTCATCACCTTCCGAACCACGGTAGCGCTGGCCGTGGAAATCGGATAGGGACCGATTTTGGTGATGAGATCGCCCGGCTTGAGGTGACCCGCCGCTGGCCCGGTTTTGAGGACGCCCACCACCAAGGCGCCCGGAATGGTGACAACTTTGGCGGGCAGCCCCGCAAGCTTCTCGCCGGCCACCTCAGCCGACCACTGACTTTGCGACATCAGGCTGTTGTTGTACTGAATGTACTGATTCATACTCAGGCCACCCAAGGCGACCTTCTCGGGGACGAATTCCACCGTGGGATTGAAATGGCCCACCAAGTATCCGAATTCGCTGACGGTACCCACGTTGACCGCCACCATCAACAATTTGCCTGGGCCCGGGCTATGGCCATCCTTGACCTGAATCATTTGGCTCAAATCGCCGGTAATGCCAGGACTGACCTCAACCTGCCCGCTGGGAACAAAACGGAGAACCACCGCAATGATGGCTAAAATGGCCACCACCCACAACACCGGTCCCAAGACGCGCCGCTTTCTCATGCCGACCCCTCCAACCGCTCGAGAATTTCCGGGATTTTCGCGTCGCATGCCAACTCGCCGGCGCGAATGAACTCCGCCACGCGGGTGAACTGGGCCTCCCGGGCAAAAGGCAAGCTGGGTTCAATAATCACGTCCGCTTGGAGCGGCTTATATCGCCGAAGCTCCCGCGCCACAATGTCAAACGCCTGAAAGAGAATGTCAAAGACCGATTTAACATGAGGCGATATATCGATGCCCGCATCAACGGCGATCACCGGGGCCTTAGGGTCCAGCGAGCGGGCCTCATCCACGGGCACACGATTCAAGACCCCGCCATCCACCAGCAACCGTTCATCCTTGACAAAGGGGCTGAAGATGCCTGGGATGGAGGTGGTGGCCCGGACCGCCTCTGCCACACTGCCGGAGTCCAACACCACTTCCTCGCCCCGTTCGATGTCCACAGCCACCAATTTTAAGGGTGGATTGCAATCGCGAAAGGTACGGTTGCGAGTCAAGAGATTGATAAGGCCTAAGAGTTTTTGGCCTCGCACCAAGCCCATTTTGGACAGCGAAAAGTCGATCCATTGACTGCGTCGAAGCCCCTGGGCCAACTCCTCCATCATCTCGGCGGTATAACCGGTGCAGTACAAGGCCCCAATCAGCCCTCCCATGCTCGACCCCGCAATGCCCAAAACAGGAATTTGATGCCGCTGTAGACTTTTCAACACCCCAATGTGAGCAAAGCCTCGAGCTCCTCCTGAGGACAACGCCAACGTCACGCCCCGTACCACGAAAATCCCTCCTACCGCCTCACTTCATGCTATGTGTTCCCGTCCCATCCGATGATGTATCCATAGAGCCCGTCCCCATGGCATAGCTTGTATGGGAGGCGATGCGATGACCGCCAGCAATAAATCCCGCACGGTCCTAGCCCTTTTGTTGACGGCCGCAGGCGCCATGATGGTCCTGTCCCAGCCCTTGCTCGTCCGCCAGGCATTGGAGGGCGCCATTGCGCTCTGGTGGGACCATCTGGTGCCCATCTTGCTTCCTGGCTATGTGCTTGCCCAGGCAATTCAAGCCCTGGCGCCCCGCCGTTTAGGCTGGTGGCTGATACTGCTCTCCCTTGCCACCTTTCCCGCGCTGACCGCCATCGTGCTGTATGACAATATCACACGAAGCGGCCAGGACCGGCGTCATGGGCTTCCCCTTTTGTTATACACCAACTTGTACAATCCGCTATTGTTGCCCCACCCACTCTGGACTTTACGCCTGGATGGAGCCCTTTTAGCCGCGGCCTTGATCCTGGCGCCCCCTTGGCGAATGCCGATCGTCACGTTGCCGCCCGTGCCACTCCGTCCGCGTCAATGGATTTTAGACGGCATGAATTGGACCACCATCCTGGGGATGGTGGTCAGTCTTGCTTGGCTGGGACACGCGTTTTGGCCCGCATGGGGTCTCGGCTGGCTCATTGACCCAATCCTTATCCACTGGGGAGCACATCCACCCGCCAGTCTCCCCACGGTATTCTTTACTGCTCTGGGAGGATTGGTCTGGTGGATCCCCATCGCCGGCCATTGGGACAGGAACGCCCGGAGCGGATGGACTCTCTTGGCCGCCCGCGTCATTCAGGCAGCATTGGCGTCCGGTCTATTCTTCGCGATTGGCTTATGAGTTCGCCGCCTGCTCGGGGTTCAGCGCCCCGCGATCCCGCCGAACTTCCTCCACGGCCCGGCTCATCGTACGCTCGACTTGCGCAAGAATCTCATCAGCATAAGCCAAGGCGCCTTGATGGATTTCCCGGGCCCGGGACTCCGCCAAGCGCAATATTTCGTCCGCTCGCGTCTGCGCTTCGCGCACCACCTCGGCGTCGCCCGCTAAGGTTCGCGCCCGCTGCATGGCATCACTCATTATTTGATCAGCTTCGTGGCCCGCGCTTTGGATGATGCGGTCGCGTTCCTGAATAATCCATTGCGCTTGCCGCACCTCTTCCGGCAGGGCGTGGCGCAGATGCTGGATCACGGTACGCATCGCATCTGCGTCCACCATCACCTGCCGTCCCCACGGCAGCCGCCGTCCGTCCTGAAGCAATTCCTCCAACTTATCCAGCAGTCGCGCCACTTCGGAAATAATGAGTTCTTGTTCCACGTTCCCTGCCTCATTTCCCTTGATAATAGCGAACCAACGCCTGGTTGACCGGGGCTGGCACCAGCGCCGAGACATCGGCGTGATAGCTGGCCAGCTCCTTGATGAGAGTGGAACTGAGATAGCCATGGCTTTCGTTGGTTAGCATAAAAATCGTCTCCACATCGGGCGCCATCTTCTTGTTCATCAAGGCGAATTGAAACTCGTAATCGAAGTCCAGGACCGCCCGAAGCCCACGGATAATAACCCCCACACCCTTCTCACGGGCAAAGTCCACCAAAAGACCCTTGCCTTCCTCGACCCGCACGTTGGGTATATGACGGGTGGACTCCCTCACTAGCCGGACGCGCTCGTCGGCATTGAACACGGCCCGTTTAGTGGCATTCACAAACACCGCGACCAAGACCTCATCGAAAACTTTGGCGGCCCGCTCAATCACGTCGAGGTGGCCGTTGTGCAGCGGGTCGAAGGACCCCGGATAGATGGCCCGCATGCCGCCCCTCCTTGTCTCTCTTATGTCTCGGACGCCTGATATGCGGTTATGCGTGTATCCCCGTAACGCCGCGTCCAGACAATCGTCAACCCCTCAACCTCGACCGACGGATCCGATTGGCGGCTTTCCACCACCAACATCCCGTCCGGATCCAGCACGAGATGGAGATTCTCCCGAACAGCCAGGGATAACCCGGCATCCCAGGGCGGATCACAAAAAATTAAGTCGAACCGACGCCCTTTTCCCGATAAGCTTTGCAGGGCCTGTTCCAAGGATCCCGGCCAAACCTCAGCCCCGGGAAGCCCCACCAAGGCCACATTTTTCTCCAGCACCTGTCGGGCAGTCCGGCTGACTTCGCAGAATACGGCCTCCTGAGCTCCCCGGGAGAGCGCCTCCAGACCCACCGCGCCTGTCCCGGCATAGCCGTCCAAGAAGCGCGAGCCCCGAACCCGGGGTTGCCAGATGTTGAATAATGCCTCGCGTACCCAATCCCCGGTGGGTCGGGTCTTGGCCCCTTTGGGCGCGACCAGCCGCCGGCCCGAGGCAATGCCCCCAATAATTCGCATCTCGTCCCTATTATCGCCAGTTGTTGAGCTTTCGTCCAATTTAGCCGCACGCTAGCCCCATCTCGAATTGGCCGGGCATTCTAGTAGAACCATTCCTTAATTCGTGATAATCACGGAAGGTTATGGTACGGTAAGGGAAATCCTTGGTTGGAGGTTC
>NZ_JABBVZ010000370.1 GCF_012933365.1 Sulfobacillus harzensis
GCCGCCAACCACATAAACGGGACCTGTTCCCGGACGGCCTTGGCAATCTGCCGCGACGAATAAATGCGTTGCGTGTACGCGTAGATAATCACTTTCGTCAGCATTTTCGGATGATACGGCGGCCGACCGCCACCCGCATAGGGGGCCTCAAAGGTTGCATCCGGTATGCGGTCGATGGCCTCATTGACCACGCGCACCACGTGACGCGGGGGAATCAGCTCTTGGAGGTCCATGGGAAGCACCAACTGGTTGGGGGCGTAGGCTTGAAAGGTCGGCCGCGGACGCGGCCGGGA
>NZ_JABBVZ010000371.1 GCF_012933365.1 Sulfobacillus harzensis
GCTCGGGTTCCCGGTGAGCGATGGGGAACCCAGCGGATCCGGGTGAGCTGTCTTCGGGTGTTTTTGCAATGGGCCCGTTCCCAAGGCTACGAGACGCCCCAGCCACCGCCATTGAAGCGCCAGTCGGCGGAACCGACAAGCATCGCATGCTCCTCGTTTTGTTCCGGCTGTTATATGGGTGTGGATTGCGCGTGTACGAAGCCTGTCAGCTTCGAGTCTCCGATGTGGATCTTGGGCGGGGTATCCTCTTGATCCGTGAGGCCAAAGGGGGGAACGACCGGATGGTGCC
>NZ_JABBVZ010000372.1 GCF_012933365.1 Sulfobacillus harzensis
ATGAGCGGTTCGGTCTGCTCGTGGATGCGGAATGGGTGCACCGCCAAAACCGGCGGTGGGCCCGCCGGCTCCGCGAGTGTATATCGTCAAATAGAAATGGAGAGTTTCAGCGTTTAAATTCCCGAAGTTCGGCGTCTGAAATTCCCGACTTTCAGCGTTAAAAGTTGAGAGTCATCTCCCTCGCTCGATACGGTGACAGTGTTTCACCGTGAGAGCGTCCTGTAGAGATGTGATTTCGGCGGACTTTGACAGTTGAGGAAAAAATCCCCCCGTTGGTACGGTTGTGGT
>NZ_JABBVZ010000373.1 GCF_012933365.1 Sulfobacillus harzensis
TTCCGGACCATCAACCGCTTCCGGAGCGACCGGCTGAAAGCGCTCATCGATCGGATCTTTAGCGACATCCTGCAGCAGCTCCTCCGAGCGGGCTACGTTAAACTCGAGCACTATTTCGTGGACGGGACCAAAATCGAAGCGAATGCCAACCGCTACACGTTTGTGTGGAAGAAGGCGGTCGAGAAAAACAAGGCCAAGCTGGAGACGACGATCAAAGAGATTCTGAAGACCATCGATGAGGTCAACACGGCGGAAGACGCCCACTATGGCGATCGGGATTTAGAAGA
>NZ_JABBVZ010000374.1 GCF_012933365.1 Sulfobacillus harzensis
GGCTCCCTGAGGCGTATCGTTGCGTGCCACGACCTTCTTCGCCTTCTTGCACCCGAGGCATCCCCCGTGTGCTGTGTATCTCTTTCTCCTCTGAAGTTGTCAATGTCCCGAAGGAAAAGTGGTGGGCCGAGGTGGATTTGAACCACCGACCTCCCGCTTATCAGGCGGGTGCGCTAACCACTGCGCTATCGGCCCCCGGCTTTCTGCCGGTCCTTCAAAACCATATCATCATGCGCACACGTGTCCCTAGAAAGGAGGTGATCCAGCCGCACCTTCCGATACG
>NZ_JABBVZ010000375.1 GCF_012933365.1 Sulfobacillus harzensis
CAATGTGCACGATGGTGTGTTGCGCACTGCGGGTAAGATCCTGCACAAGATTGCGATCCATGAACGTCATTCCCTCCCGGTAGTGGATCGTAGAATCTCCCGGATAGGGGGCGGATATTCATAGAATCATGATGTGGGGTGTCCTCCACGCGTTATTAGTAGTAAGCGTAAAATAGGGGCTGTCCCAAAATGGTCCAGATTTGGACCCGGAGGGGGCAGCCTCCTTCTTCTCGATTGACGCAAAAAACCGCATGGGATCAACATTTTCCGTCCCTTCTG
>NZ_JABBVZ010000376.1 GCF_012933365.1 Sulfobacillus harzensis
ACCGAGGGATTGTCAAAAAACCGATAGGCTGCCTTCAGCCCAGCCCAATCTCCTTGGTATGCGGAGGCAACCGACACGCGCGGTCAACCGCGCGTCCCCGAACTGCGCGTCGCCCAGGTCTCGCAATACCCACGGTTCAATCGATTGCCCGCGTTTCTCCATATGGTCCCATTTCGCCACGGCGCAGCAGAAATCCTGATACTATCATCCCGGGTTGTGGATAACTGATAAATCCCTAAAAGGCTTTCGGGAGAACGGCTCCCGTGGGGT
>NZ_JABBVZ010000377.1 GCF_012933365.1 Sulfobacillus harzensis
TATTAAGCCAGTATACACTCCGCTAGCGCTACGTGACTGGTTCAGGGCTGCGCCCCGAAACCCGCCAAAAGCCTGACGCGCCTGCGGCTTGTCCAACCCCGTGCCGACCGGGAAAGGTTTTCCCGCCCGTCCCGGCGTTATCAGGAGACCGGTTTGTCAGAGAAACGGAACAAGATGCTCACCATGTGGGTGACGGAGGACGAGCACCGGCGGCTGCTTGAGCGCTGTGACGGCAGGCAGCTGGCGGCGTGGATGCGGCAGACCTGCCT
>NZ_JABBVZ010000037.1 GCF_012933365.1 Sulfobacillus harzensis
CGCGAGTCGTCCATCCGACAGTGTAACGTGTGCGAAATCGGGGAGCCGGATGCGTAAATTGCGCACGTCCGGTTCTATGGGGAGGAGGGCGCTCAAGGGGCACTCGCTACCACAGCCAAGCCCCGAGGCCCCTCTTTACCTACCAGTTACGCGGCGTGCGCTTGTTCACACGCTGGCGGCCTTGAACATGTCAGTGAGCGAAGCCGCGATGGACCGGCTCATGGGGGCTTGGAACCGACCGGTGCCGTTTCCCGACGCCAAGCCTGCCTTGCAGAAGCTCAAGGGGTTCTCCCGCGTTATTCTCTCGAATGGCGACGAGGCCATGTTGAGCGAAGGCGTGGCGCATTCAGGATTGTCGCCATGGCTTGAGGACGTATTGAGTGTGGAACCGGCCAGGCACTATAAGCCCCACCCCCAAGCCTATCGCCAAGTGCTGGCAAGATATGGCGTTCCGCGAGGAGAGGTTTGGTTTGTCTCCTCCAACGGATGGGACGCGGCCGGGGCGTCCAGCTTTGGGTTTCGGAGCATCTGGGTGAACCGCCGAAGCCAAGTTCGCGAACGGCTGGTAGCGGAGCCCCGCAAGGAAGTCTCCAATCTAGTGGAAGCTGCAGAAGTCATTCGGGCAGGCGTCTAGGACGGATAGCGCCGGCCTCCGTTAAAAGTGCCCAGACGCCACCGAATTAGCAGAAACAAACAGTCGGCTTAAAGCTGCTGTTTTCATTCAAATCAGAGTATAATGAGCAGGAGAAAAATTGGACGCAAGGAGTGGTTTAGGTGGCAGAGAATGTCGAGCGAGACATCGAAGTTCACTGGCGGGAAGAAGACTACTACGAGCCGCCGGAGAGCTTCGTCAAGCAGGCAAATTTGAACGATCCTCATATTTACGAAAAGATGAGTCTCGACAATTTCCCCGACTGCTTCACCGGCTACGCTGATCTCTTGGATTGGTTCAAACCCTGGGATACGGTGTTGGACACCTCCAACCCACCGTTTTGGCGGTGGTTCGTAGGCGGCCGCTTGAACGCTTCGTATAACTGTGTTGACCGTCACCTGCCACAACACGCCAACAAGGTCGCGTACTATTTCGTGGCCGAGCGTGAGGAGGACCCGATTGTCGCCGTCAGTTATCAGGAGCTTTACGCCCGGGTCAACGAATTTGCTGCCTTGTTGCGCGACTACGCCGGGGTCAAGAAAGGCGACCGGGTGACCATCCATATGCCCATGGTGGTGGAACTCCCAGTAGCGATGCTGGCCTGCGCACGGCTTGGGGCCATCCATTCGGTAGTCTTCGGCGGATTCAGTGGGCAGGCATGTGCGGACCGGATCGTCGATTCTGAAAGCTCCGTGCTGGTCACCATCGATGGGTACTACCGCAACGGCAAGTGGCTAAACCACAAGGAAAAGGCGGATATTGCGGTGAAGCAGGCCGAGTCCCAGGGCCAAAAGGTGAACCATGTGCTCATTTTTCAGCGCGACCCAGGCCACTATGGCGGAAGCGATTTAGTGGAAGGGCGCGATGTCTTGGTTCAGGAGCTTGAGTCGAAGTATCGTGGAGCTCGAGTAGAACCGGAGTCCATGCCTGCGGAAGATCCGTTGTTCCTGATGTACACCTCCGGATCGACAGGCAAGCCGAAGGGAATTCAGCACGGTACGGGGGGATATCTTTCCTACGCCGCAGCGACCACCAAATACGTGTTGGACGTGAAACCTGAGGACGTGTACTGGTGCATGGCCGACATTGGCTGGATCACCGGACACTCCTACATCGTCTATGGACCATTGGCGCTGGGCGCTACCTCGGTGCTGTATGAGGGCGGACCCACCTATCCTGACGCCGGACGCGCATGGCGAATCGCTGAGCGCTTAAACGTCAACATCTTCCACACCTCACCCACCGCCATCCGCTCCTTGCGCCAGCACGGCGACGACGTCCCGGGCCGCTACAACTATCACTTTAAGCTGATGGCCACGGTGGGTGAACCCATCGAACCGGACGTCTGGCGCTGGTACTACAACGTGGTGGGGAAGCGTGAAGCGGCCGTGGTGGACACGTGGTGGCAAACTGAAACGGGTGGACATTTGTGCAGCACCGTGCCCGCCTTGAAGGCCATGAAGCCGGGAAGCGCGGGTCCTGGTTTGCCCGGTATTCACCCGGTGATTCTGGATGAGGAGGGCAATGAGGTCACACCAGGATCCGGTGAGGGCGGCAGCATTTGCATCCGCAATCCCTGGCCGGGCATCATGCAGACCATTTGGAAAGATCCGGAGCGATTTGTCCGCACTTATTACGGTAAGTACAACAAGAATCCGCAATCGAAAGACTGGCGCGACTGGCCATACATGGCAGGAGACGGTGCCATGCAGTCTCAGGATGGGTACATCCGCATTCTGGGCCGCATCGACGACGTCATCAACGTCGCCGGTCACCGTATGGGAACCAAGGAGTTGGAGTCGGCAGTGCTGCAAGTGCCGGAAGTGGCCGAAGCGGCCGTCGTGGCCGCTCACGACGACATCAAAGGCAGCATCCCGGAGATCTATGTCTCGCTCCATCCGGGGGTTGAGGCCGACGACGCTCTGAACCAGAAAATCGTCGATGCCATCGTACACGATATCGGACCTATCGCGCGTCCGCGAAAAGTGTGGATCGTGCCCGATCTTCCCAAGACCCGTTCGGGCAAGATTATGCGGCGGATCTTGGCATCGATTTCCGACAATCGAGAAATTGGGGACGTGACCACACTATCCAATCCGGAAGTCGTGGAGACTATTCACAAGCTGGTTCGTCCCTAGGTCAAGGCGGACGCGAGTCCGCCTGGTTTGCTAATGGTTAAGGGAGGGATTTGATGCAAGGGAAGCTTGCCAATCCAGGACCATTGGGGCTTGCGGGGTTTGCGTTCACGACCTGGATGTTGAGCATGATAAACGCCGGCTGGTATACGTCGGCTGGGATGGGATTGGTGTTGGTGCTGGCGATGGCCTATGGCGGCACCGCACAACTTGTGGCCGGTGTTCTGGAATATCGTCGAGGCAACACTTTTGGTACGGTGGCGTTCTTCTCGTACGGTGCGTTTTGGTGGTCGTTCGCCCTCTTCGCGCACTACTTTGGCGCGCAGGTGCCGGCCGCCTTCGTCGGATGGTATCTCTTCGTGTGGGGGATTTTCACCTTCTACATGTGGATTGCTACGTTTCGGACCAACATGGCACTGCAGTTGGTCTTCCTGGCGCTGTGGCTCACCTTTGTTCTTTTGGCCATCGGCAGCTGGGGTCTGACGGCGATGACAACCGTCGGTGGCTACGTGGGATTGATTACGGCCATCCTTGCCTTCTATCTTTCCGCGGCGGAAGTCATCAACGAGGCCTTCGGGCGCATGGTACTTCCCGTGGGGCCGTTTTCTCCCAAGCCCGTGGAACCTCCGGCGCAAAGCGCCTAAACTTCTACGGACAATACTAAGTCAAACGACGCGGAGGATATCCTCCGCGTTTGTTTTGTCGGGCGTAGTGGCGTTGGACGTCTTCGCGGACGACTATATGGCCGAACGTCACCAGCCATCGGAGCAGCAACCCGCGTGAGGAGCGGTATTGATGCGGTAATAGGGGACGCGGGCTCTTGCGTCATTCTATATCGATCCCTGCGTAGGTTGTTCGCCGACTAACGATGGGCACGCGGTGCGACTGCTTCTATTGTTCGCCGGCGCGCATAAGGAGTTCACGCCTGTTATTTGCGTCTCGTAATCATCATAAGGGTACTAGCCCAGTCGCATCAATCGGATCTGGTGGAATTGGAGAGCTCGGGGATTCTCGCGATGCGGCCCATCTCAAAGTGGTTCGGACGAGACGTAGTCTTCTAAAAAGCTTTCGATTTGTGCCAGAGGGCCCTGCAGCCGACTCGCCCGGTGGTCAGTGGCTTCGTTAACGCCAATCGGGAGGCCACTTTCACTAGCAGAAGCCCCGTTTTTGGCTTTGTTTGCCACGTCCGCTAATTGCAGGCACATCCGACGCCAGTTCGGCGGAAATTCTTCGGAGGATGCATGTCGCACGGCGAATGCCAGGGTCCGTACATAGCCCGTCAAGGCCGCATACATGGCAAGCCGGTGACGCACTTGCGGCCGGCTGAACCCCCAGGCTAAGGGTGGGGTAATCGGGTCCGCCACTTGCACGAGTTGACGATGCCGGTTTTCCAACACGCGCACCTGCTGCTCCAAGGCCTCGGCATTTTTCGCCTCAGGAGCCTCGGCTGCTTGCATCAAGAATGAGTGCAGTTCATCCATGTAGCTCCGCCTTACTGTTGCCACCGCGTCACTTGCCGAGACCGGTACGATAAGAAGAGACACGATTAGACCGCATATGGTCCCGATCGCGGTTTCCTCCAATCGCAACATCAAGAGTCCGGTTGAAAACTCGTGAAGGATGCTGTACAGCTGGGCCAACATGATGGTCAGGAAGAAAATCATGTAGGCATAAGAAAACCGGAACAAATAAACACCGAAAAACATCGACACCACTACCACAACCAGCACCAGATGAACATGGCCGGCGGTCAGTTGAGCCAAGCCCACTGCAGCGACGAGTCCAGCTACGGTGCCGAGAACACGGTTGACACCCTTGATGAGCGCATCGACCCGGGTCGCGGTGCCGGCCGACAGGATGAAGGCAGCAATCACCGCCCAATAATAACGTTCTGGAGACAGGGCACGGCCGAAAACAATCGCAAGTCCCCCGGCAATGGCGACCTGAATCGCTTGACGGAGGGGAAAGGCAAGCCGCGCCAGCGGATTCCACTGATGCCCGCGGACTGGAATGGTCGGCCCGATGGCGGGCGATCCCGGCAGGTCGCCCATCATGAGGCCAACCGCAGGCTCAAATTCATCCGGTCCGATGGCGGCCTCAGTCTCGTGTACCCATCGCATTTCGGCGGAGAGTGTAAGAAATTCGGAAGCAGCGTTCGCGAACTCGTATGCGGCTTGATGCGCGGGGCTCTCGACATCCCTGACGAGAGCTGTCAGTTGCCTCGCCCGGGGGTTGTCTTGACGCGCGATGGCATCGGCGATGTCGGCCGCTAATCCCGCGACCCGACCTTGGGTGTCGGCCAGTGTGGTAGCCGCCCAGGCCATGCGATCCATCGCATGCTGAACGGCCAGCAGTCGCCGTCGCACGGCCAATGCCGACCATCCTTTTGGGAGGGCGCTCGGCTCGACAACCCATCCTTCGACCATTAAGGCTGCTACTGAGAGCTGGGCAGCTCGCGTTCTGACGCGAAGCCTCAACCGCTCTCTGGCCGCTTCGGTGTCTGCCCGCAAGTAGTCCGCGATCGCTTTGGCTAAAGCCCGGGACCGGAACCCGAAGGCTCGAAGCGTCCGCGTTAAGGTTTGCCGGGGCTGCGTCCGGAGGATTGTGAGAGACAAGAGCAGGACCCACGCTGCTGCCACGGCAACGGCCAGCAGCATGAAGGGGAGATCCTTAAGAGTGGCACGGGTGAATGACGCAAAAAAGTAGCCCATCCATCCCATGAATCCATAAAAGAAAAAGGGGATACCAAATTTCCGAATCGCCACGGCGACAAACATCACCACCACAAAAACGCCGAGTGCGAGATCAGTGTTTTGCGAAGTGGCTGCGCCTGCCGCCATTCCTCCTCCCACGGCGACTGGGAAAAATATTGCTCGTTTAATCTTTTTCCGCCAATCGACCAATCCGGTCAGGGCCAACGTCCCCTGCATGGACATGACTGCTCCAAGCAGCATCATAATAATGAGGCCGAGGCCGCCGACATGTAACATTCGAGCGACTACATACTCCAGGCCGAGACCAGAAGCCATGCTGACCGCAGCGTTCGTACCCATGCGAAGCCGGACGAGGCCTGGATCTGATGCGAAAATCCAATCCCATATGGTCGCGATCCGTTCGACCAAACTATCCCCTCATTTCCGCCTTATCATATCGAATGAGTTCACGTTCATTTGCAAGCGACGATCCTTCCCTCAAAAATCCAGTGACATGCTGAAAGGGACGAACTTGACCGTTCATAAGATTAGTGCCCACCGTTTTCATCCGTAAAGGGACAGATGCGTGGCGAATGGGGGTTGGCCACTTCGCGAAAGCGCGCCCGCCCCTGGAAGTCGCCAGCGAATGATGGTTTGATGTGCCGTTCATGATGCTCATTCGTGCGCCGATATCCGCTATTGGACGCGAGTACCTGGAACTCTTCTTTATCGTTGTCTTTTAGGTACGCGTCAAGATTGAGGCCGGCGCACTTTTGAGCCTCGCAAGCGACGCGTGTCGGAAAACCAGATGCTGCGCCTCTCGCGATGCGCCGTGCCAGTGCATGCGCCGTCGTTTGAACGGCTGCCATTTTGACAGGGATTATGCCAGATGGTTTTGAAGCCAGTCCCGGATAAGCTCCAGACGTTTGACCCGATGCCATGGCTTTCCGGAACGAGACAATTCATGGCTTTCACGCGGGAATCGCACAAAACGCACCTCCCGATTGAGCCATTTTAAGGCTTGAAAAAGCTCCTCGGCTTGTCCAATGGGGCAGCGCCAGTCCTCCTCGGAGTGGATAAGAAGGAGAGGGGTGTGCATCTTGGCAACCGACATCAAGGGACTGGCCTCCCAATAACGGTGGGGATCCTGCCATGGCGTAGTTCCCCATTCCCAGTCGTCGAGATACCCTATGTCACTGGTGCCGAAGAAGCTCAACTCATCCACGACGGAACGCATGCTCACGGCGGCCTGGAAACGGTCGCTGTGACCAATGGCCCAGTTGGTCATGAATCCCCCATAGGATCCGCCCGCGATGCCGAGTCGTTTTTCGTCAAAATGCTTGGTTTTCAAAGCCGCGTCCAACCCCGCCATCACATCGCGAAAGTCTTGGCCACCCCAAGCACCTTTGATGCGGGCCGAGAAATCTTCACCATAGCCGCGGCTACCATGCGGATTGGTCCAGACCACGCCAATGCCTGCGCCGGCGAGCATTTGAAACTCCAGAAATAGGCTCGAGGTATACATTGCCATCGGACCCCCATGGACTTCTAACACCAGCGGCCAGGGGCCAACGCCGCTAGGTACTAAAAACCATCCGTCCATGGCGTCGCCTAAGGGTTCGCTTTGAAACGTAAAGTGCTGCGGCTTGAACAATTGGACCTCGTTTAACAAGGGCCGGTTTAGATCGGTCGCTAACCGGAGACTTAAGTGATCGGGATGGTCCATAAAGTCGGCGCTGTAGACGTTTCCCGGCGATTCTTGGTCAGCCTCCAGCAGCGCCCATCGGGTACGGGTGCGATTCTGAGTCAGCCCATAAACCACGCGGTCACCTTGGGTGATGAGCCGCATGCTTTTGTTGACCAGGTCCCATTGAGCAATTTGAACGGTTCCGTGGGTGCTGTAAATGGTAAAGAGCGACTCTTGGCCCGGGGAGAAGAGAAGTGGGATACGGAATTCGCCGTGGGCGCGAAGATCATCGACGGACTCATTGCCGAAGTCGCCGTCTTCGGGATCCCACACCAGTTCTGGTTTCCCCGGAGCTCCCGCCGTGATCGCAGCCCGATACAGCTTGGTCTGACTGTAGAACCCCAGCGGATACTGATGTCCAAAGAAGTAAAGCCACTCCCCGTCCGGGGAAAACACGGGCGAGCCATAGCTGCCCCGGCCATCGGTGACCACCCACTCCTGACCGGAGGTCAAATCCAAGAGCACAATGTCTTCGTAGGGGTTTCGGTCGGGATCGGCTTGCCGGTTGGACCGCGCCGCAATGCGACGGCCATCGGGGTGGACGGCGGCCTGGTCATGAGAGTAGCGGGCGTCAGTGAGACGCCTGGGCGGATCGTCAGGGTTCAGACTTAAGGCGACCAATTGACGGTGTCGTTCGGTATGGAGATATCCGACCGTGTCGAGCCGATAGAAGGCACGGTCAATAATGCGTACGTCCTCAGTAAATTTCTCTTGAGGAGTGGCCTGTTCTTTCCGCCGTTTCTGGTGTTCGCGGCTCTCTGGTATCTGGCCGTTGTCTAGTGCCACCTCCACAATAAGGCAATTGCCCCCGGGCATCCATAAGGGGTGGCTGACGTCTCGGTCCCACTGGGTCAACGCCATCGGCTCACCGCCACTGAAGGGAAGGACGAAAACGGTGTCCACATCGTCCCGTGTTCGGACAAAGGCAAGATGACGACCGTCGTCGGAGCAGGCGGGATCTCGGTCCGAAGGCCCTGCCGTCAAATCTCGGCTTGCGCGGGTATCGTAACCAATGGCCCGGATATGGCGGTGATAACGGTTGGTGTCCGGGTCGATGCGTTGATGGACGTAATAGATTTCCCGCCCGCTGGGGTGGATGGTGATGGTCTCGGGTAGTTCAAATCGCAAGAGGTCCTGGGGTGTCAACGGCCGCCGTGCCATGTTAGCCCATCTCCTTCGTCTGTTTAGAGCGCATAGGTTAGTTATAACCGATTGCGGTTGAGGCCAGTCTACACGGCAAGCCCTTCGCTGCTTTTCTTTCCCGCGTCGACTTGGTAACATGAAGTGATATATTGTGGTGCCTGGAGGAAAGCGTGGAGCAACGGCATATTCGCAACTTTTCAATCATCGCCCATATCGATCATGGGAAGAGTACCTTGGCGGACCGGCTCATTGAGGTAACGGGAGCACTCAGCTCACGGGAAATGGCCCCCCAAGTGCTGGATTCCATGGAGTTGGAGCGGGAACGGGGCATTACCATCAAGGCTCAGGCCGTACGCCTGGTGTATCAACACCAGGGTGAAACCTACGAGCTGAATTTGATCGATACCCCCGGCCATGTCGACTTCACCTATGAAGTATCACGGGCTCTGCAAGCGTGTGAGGGAGCTCTGTTGGTGGTTGACGCCGCACAAGGGGTGGAGGCGCAGACGCTGGCCAACCTCTACTTGGCCCTAGAGCATGATTTGGCCATCATTCCTATCATCAACAAGATTGACTTGCCCAGCGCCGACCCGGAAAAAGTGATGGAACAGTTGCTGGACATTGGATTGGACGGCACCGAGGCGGTGCCGGTGTCGGCCAAGCAAGGCATTGGCATCGACCGGGTACTGGCCGAAGTCGTGGAAAAGGTGCCACCGCCTGCCGGTGATGCCCGAGGCGCGCTTCGGGCGTTGATTTTTGATTCCCGTTTTGATAGCTATAAAGGGGTTTTAGTTTACATCCGGGTGGTGGATGGAAGCCTCAAGATTGGCGACCGGATTCGCTTCATGGCCACCTCGAAAGAGTTTGAAGTGACCGAGATGGGGGTTTTCGGCCCCCATCCAGTCCCGGTTGATCACCTTGATACCGGCGAGGTAGGGTTCTTTGCCGCGCAAATCAAGACGGTGCAGGACACTCGGGTAGGCGATACGGTGACGCTCGCGGATCGGCCTGCTGAAGCCCCATTGCCCGGATATCGCCCCGCCCAGCCGATGGTGTATTCGGGATTATACCCGGTGGATTCGGCCGATTACGGCCGGCTCCGGGAAGCCCTGGAAAAACTGCAGCTAAACGATGCAGCGCTTACCTTCGAGCCGGAAACCTCAGCAGCCTTAGGATTCGGCTTTCGTGCCGGGTTTCTGGGCCTGTTGCACATGGAGGTCATTCAGGAACGCCTGGAGCGGGAGTATGATCTCACCCTTATCACCACTGCCCCTAATGTCGTGTATCGGGTTACGTTGGTGAGCGGTGAGGTTGTTCGGGTGGACAACCCGGCGCTCCTGCCGCCGGCGGGTGATATCCAGACAATTGAGGAACCAGTGGTGGAGGCCAGTATTATTACGCCCAGCGATTACATTGGGGCGGTGATGGAACTGGCTCAGGAACGGCGCGGAATCTATCTGAACTTGTCCTATCTGGACAACGTTCGCGCCATGCTCACGTATCGGCTGCCGCTCGGCGAGATTATGTACGATTTCTTCGATCAATTGAAAAGCCGCACCCGGGGCTATGCTTCACTAGACTATCAATTAGCGGGACTGCAGCCAGCCGACTTAGTGCGCATGGATATCTTGCTCAATGGGGAGGTCGTGGACGCGCTCTCCACCATTGTTCACCGTGATCGCGCCTATCAAAAGGGACGGGCGCTGGCGGAAAAGCTTCGTGAGCTAATCCCCCGACAATTGTTTGAGGTTCCCATTCAGGCGGCCATCGGCGCCCGAGTCATTGCCCGAGAAACTGTTAAGGCGCTCCGAAAAGATGTGTTGGCCAAATGTTATGGCGGCGACATCACGCGAAAACGCAAGCTCTTGGAAAAGCAGAAGGAGGGCAAGCGACGCATGAAGTCGGTGGGCAGCGTGGAGATTCCGCAAGAAGCGTTTATGGCCATCTTGCGGGTGGAGGAGTCATGAACGAGTGGGGGCTTTATGTGCACATCCCCTTTTGTCAAGCCCGCTGCACCTATTGTGATTTCAATACCGTCACTGGGATGTCGACCGACGACCATCGCCGCTACCGGGACGCGCTGATACGCGAGTGGGAAAACGAGCAGCCAATCTCGGGCCCCTTGGTCTCCATCTTTTTTGGTGGTGGGACGCCCTCCTTGGTGGACGCGAGTCATTTGACGGCGGTCATCGACGCGGTCGACCAGCGTCTCGGCGGTATTTCCGATACGGTTGAGATCACCGTGGAGACCAATCCCGGGACGGTTACCTCCGCCAAGTTGCGTCAATGGCGTCAAGCCGGCGTCAACCGACTCTCGATTGGGGCTCAGGCCCTGCAGAACCATCACCTGTTGGCGCTGAACCGCATTCATGATGTGACCGCCATTCACTCCACCGTGGCGATGGCACGCGCCGAAGGATTCGCCAACATTAGCTTGGATGCCATCTACGGGTTGCCGGGCCAGACAATGGAGGAATGGCAGGAGACGGTGGCGGGATTGTTGGCCCTGAATCCCGTTCATCTCTCGCTATATGCGCTGATGGTCGAGGCAGGAACGCCGCTGAAAAATCAGCTCGACCGTGGGGAAAAGAGGCTGCCGGACGGCGATTTAACGGCCGATATGGCCGACTGGGCGGAAGTGCGATTGGAGCAGGCAGGGCTCAACCCCTACGAGATCTCGAACTTTGCTCGTCCCGGAATGGAATCCCGCCATAACCAGCTCTACTGGCAATTGGCACCCTATCTGGCGCTAGGGGCTGGTGCCCATGCCTATCGGCCGGGACTGCGCTGGTGGAATGTCCGGGGCGTACGCCGATATATGGAGTTCGTCGAGTCGGGCCAAGATCCTAAAGACGGAGAAGAGCGTCTCAGTCCCGAGGAGGAAATGCGCGAATATCTCTGGCTGGGCTTACGCCAGCGCCGAGGGGTGAGCCCCGAGACGTTTCTCGAGCGATTTGACAGGACCCCGCATGAGGCCTTTGGTTCGGTCCTCGAACGATTACTCCAGCAAGGATTGGTCGAGTCGGATCCCACCCGCATACA
Organism: Sulfobacillus harzensis; assembly: GCF_012933365.1. GTDB lineage: Bacteria > Bacillota > Sulfobacillia > Sulfobacillales > Sulfobacillaceae > Sulfobacillus_B > Sulfobacillus_B harzensis. Next base: position 11,413 of record NZ_JABBVZ010000037.1, read on the forward strand.
ATTGACTAGGCGGGGCCGCGATCTAGCAAGCCTGGTGGCGCGCGAATTGGTGGACGCGCCCGTAGCCTACGGCGCTTAGGCCCGCATTCTTGACACAGAAAATAGTCAGATGCTATCGTTCTTCTGAGAATCATTTAGCACTCTCGGCGTTTGAGTGCTAAATTTTGGTCGGGAGGTGGACCAATTGGATGGCCGCAAACGGCGTGTACTCGAAGTGTTAATTGACGATTACATCGCGACGGCGGAACCCGTTGGTTCGCGGACGCTCGCCAAGAAGTATGATCTTGGGGTCGGTCCTGCCACGATACGCAATGAAATGGCAGATTTGGAGGACCTGGGTTTCCTGGAGCAGCCACACACCTCGGCGGGACGGATTCCGTCCGACAAAGGCTATCGCTTTTATGTAGACGAGATTATCCATCCGGCTCCGCTGCAGGAGATGGAGCGGGACCGCATCCGCCGTGCCTATCAAGTCCGGGTGCGGGAGTTGCATTGGTTCATCCATCAGACGGCGCGGTTGGTCTCGGAACTGACCCAGTATCCCTCGTTGGTAGCGGCGCCACCTGTGAAGCAGGCGCAGCTCAGAGATCTTAGTTTTGTCCCACTCGGGCGCGGCACGGTGCTGATGGTGCTGCAAACGACGGGTGGATTGGTGGAAAACCAGACCTTCATACTGCCGGATGATTTTGATGCCGAGCAGTTGTCCGCTTTGGCCGAGGATTTCACCCGAGAGTTTCGTGGTGTGTCAATGGAGGAGCTAAAGAACCGCATTCTGGATCCACTGCAGGGGGATATTAACCGCTATCAAGGGCTGTGGCAGCTAGCCTTGAAGTGGGTAACCGGGCAGGACGGCGACGAGGACAAAGTGAGCTTGGCGGGTCCCCTCAACATTTTGAACTACCCCGAGTTTCGCGACGTGGACAAAGTCAGGCGGGTACTCGGCTTTCTGGAAAAGGAGACGGCGCTGGAACTGGTGTCGCGGACCGAGAGCGAGGGGGTCCAGGTGGTCATTGGGGCGGAGTCTTTAATGGACGATATCCAGGATTGTAGTTTGGTCACCGCCACCTACCGCGTGGGAGGCAATGTGGTAGGGCACTTGATGGTTTTGGGTCCTCGGCGCATGCAATATGCACGAGTGATGTCGATTGTTGACGCGGTCTCCAACGAGTTGACACGGGTTTTGCATGGCTAATTGATGGCGGAGGGATAGCGAGTGGGCGAAGAGGAGCAGAAAAAGACACAGGATTCCCCCGGGGGGACAGACCAGGCCATAGACGAAGAACAAGAAGCGCCTTCGTCGCCCGACGGCGGCAGCGCATCAAGTGATGAAACGGCAACCGACTGGGAAGAGGTGGCGCGTTCTCGTTATGATCAGCTCATTCGCCTGCAGGCCGACTTCGAGAATTTTCGGCGTCGCATGGATCGGGAACGCGATGAGATTCAGGGCCGGGTAGCCGAGCGGTTGTTGACCGACTTGCTGCCGGTCTTCGACAATCTCGAAAGGGCCGTCAAATTCATGCCATCTGAAGGCGAGGCCAAGGTCTGGCGGGTGGGCGTGGAGATGACCCTGAACGGGTTCATGGAGGCGCTGGCACGGCTCGGGGTGAAGCCCATTGAGGCGTTAGGTGCGCCTTTCGATCCGCGCTATCACGAGGCCGTGCAGCGTGTGGACAGTGCCGATCCGGAAGGCACCGTGGTCGAGGAATTGCAACGCGGCTTTGTATGGAACGATCGGGTGTTGCGCGCCAGTATGGTAAAGGTGTCAACCGGCCAGGCGCCCAGCGCCGAACCGGTTGCCGACGGGGAGGAGTAAGGAGCCAAGCATGGCCAAAAGAGATTACTATGAGGTGCTGGGAGTTGAACGCGGAGCTTCCGGTGAGGAAATAAAGCGCGCCTTCCGAAAGCTAGCCGCTAAGTATCATCCGGACGCCAACCCTGGCGACAGTCAAGCGGAAGAGCGTTTCAAAGAAATTAACGAAGCTTACCAGATCCTCTCCGACCCAGAAAAGCGGGCCCGTTACGACCAGTTTGGCCACGCCGGCGCGGATGGTGGATTCGCTGGAGGTTCAAACTTTGGCTTTGATGGCTTTGGGGCAGGTTTTGGCGGAGGCGGTTTTGGCGACATCTTCGATATGTTCTTTGGTGCCGCCGCGGGCCAGGGGCAGCGCCGCCATGGTCCGGAACGGGGAGCGGATCTGCGTTACGACTTAACCGTGACGTTGGAAGAAGTAGCAAATGGTGCGGAGAAGCCGATTCGGGTGGTACGCGAGGAGACCTGCAATCGTTGCCATGGCAACCAGGCCGAGCCCGGCACGCGCATTGAAACCTGTCCCGACTGTCGAGGCCGGGGCGAGGTAGAGCGGATTTCGGACAGCTTTTTGGGGCGCATTCGGCGGATAGAAACCTGTGCACGCTGCCGCGGCACCGGCAAGGTGATTAAGGAACCCTGCAAGACCTGTGCTGGGCGCGGTGTGGTGCGGGCTGAAAAGCGGCTGACGGTCAAGGTGCCGCCGGGGGTGGATGATACGACCCGACTGCGCGTTCAAGGCGAAGGTGCGGCGGGACGCCGTGGCGGTAGCCCAGGCGATTTAATTGTCTTTATTCACGTAGCCGAGCATCCCAAGTTTCGCCGCGACGGGGACGATTTGTGGTTGGATTTGCCCATCGGATTTGCCCAGGCAGCGCTAGGAGCAGAGGTCACCGTGGCGGGCCTCGAAGGCCAAGAGCACACTATCCACATTAATCCCGGGACGCAGACCGATACCGTGGTACGGGTGGCACGAGCCGGATTGCCGCGGTTGGGTTCGCCGTCGGCTAAAGGCGGGCTTAATGTGCATTTGGTGGTCGAGGTTCCGACCCATTTGAACCCCAAGGAGCGGGAACTGCTCCGGGCATGGGCGGAGATGCGGGGCGAGGCGGTTGTGCCCGAGGACAAGGGCATTCTTCGGAAGATGAAAGATGCCCTGGGCCGGTAACGAATCCCTTAACGAAACCTATCGCCGTTGGACTTGGTATCCGCCAGCCGACCAGGTAGAGACGGCCATGAATTTGGCTTACGCCCTCCCCGTGCAGGGAGTCGAATATGATGACGGTCAACCAGCTGAGGCGCCCTTTACCGACATCCCCTTGTCCCCCGGCCGTCCCTATGTGCGCGTCTATTTGACCGTGGACGATGCGAATAAATGGGAGGCGACCATGCGCGAACGGGTGGCGGCCCGGGGATGGCTCTTTGAGAGCGATGCCGTCAAGAGCGAAGATTGGGCCAACGCATGGAAGCGTTATTATGTCCCTCAGGTCTTACGCCATGGTTACACGGTGGTGCCATCGTGGACTTCTCCTTCGCCAGCCGACGAGGCTCATACCTTATGGCTGGACCCGGGGATGGCCTTTGGCACTGGGACCCATGCGACCACCCGACTTTGCGCCAATGCGCTGTTGGATCTGGATTTAGGCGGCCAAAGCGTCTTGGACTTGGGGGCTGGGTCCGGGATATTAGGGCTCTTGGCTGCCAAGCGCGGTGCCGAGCGGGTGCTCATGGTGGAACCGGACCCGGTGGCGGTCGATGCTATCCGGCACAACGTCCACCTGAATCATCTCGAAGATGCGGTATCCGTCTTAGCCGGAACTTTGCACGACGTCAAGCCCCAACCCTTCGATTATCTCTTTTTGAATCTCATCTGGGACATTATCCATGCGGAATGGCAGCCGCTGCAGGCCTATCTCGTCGATAGCTCCATGATTTTTCTCTCGGGGTTGCTGCCTGAGCGGCGTGATGCGTTGACCTCCTTGGTGGCCTCCACCGGTCATCACGTGGTCCGGATAGAAGAGCAGGACGGGTGGATTATGGCGGTGGTACGGCGATGATTCGGCTAGCCGTTGAGGCCTTAGCACGGAGGGGCGAGACGGCCCAACTAACCCCGCAAGACTCGCATTACCTTCGCGTTGTGATGCGGAAAAAACCAGGCGATGCCATTGAGGTCCTCACGCGCGACGGGACTGTCTGGCTCTGCCGGCTGATGGAGGCGGGTCGTGTGCGTTTTGATGAGCCGTTGGCTCAAAACGGAGCACCCCGCCGTCGCATCATGCTGTTTCAAGCGCTGTTAAAAGGGGATCGTTTTGGCGAGGTGGTTGAGCGGGGAACCGAGGCAGGCATTGTTGCCTTTATTCCGCTTGTCACCGCACGCACCATCGTTCGGCAAGTCTCAGGGAATAAACAGACGCGCTGGGAAACCATCGCCAAAGAGGCAAGTGAGCAAAGCCGGGCGTTTGAAGTGCCCCGCATCGGCGATTTGGTGACGATTGACGATATCGCCGTTCCCGAGGACCACGAGGGCTATGTTTTAGACCCGCGGGCACCAGCGCAGTCGGCCTGGCTGACTTCCAGCACCAAGCCGGTGGCGCTGGCGGTGGGTCCGGAAGGCGGGTTTACGCCAGAGGAATACCACAAGCTCTATGCCAAGGGCTTTCAACCGATCTCATTGGGCCCGCGCGTTTACCGTGCCGAAAATGCCGGCGCGTTCGCGGCGGTGCTTTTTTTGCAAGACGTCACGCCCACTTTTGGACAAGACTGCTAGATTCAACGCCCAGGTTCTCGGTCATGCTACCGTCAGGGAGGTCGAGAACGGTGGGCAAGGTCATCGAGCTGAAATTCTGCGATATTTGTCACAAGCCGGTTGTACGGCGCGAAGCGACCTCGTTGACATCCGGATTTTTGGAGAGCACGCTTTGCAAGGAATGTTTAACCAAGTATGGGCACTTATACCGCCCCTGGTAGTCTTCATGCGGTTTGACACTTTTTCGGGCCTGCCCGTATAATGAAATGAATAGACCCCAACCCGAGCGGGTGGAGGGGAGGGAGATTAATGTCAGAGGTTAAAGTGGGCAAAAATGAGAGCCTGGAAAGCGCACTGCGCCGGTTTAAGCGGCAAATCCAGAAGGCCGGCGTGCTTTCTGAGGCTCGCCGTCATGAGCACTACGAAAAGCCGAGCGTGCGCCGGAAGAAAAAGTCCGAGGCGGCTCGCAAAAAGAAAAGCAAATAAGGGGCTTTCCAATGTCTCTTCGTGATCGGCTCAACGAGGACCTCAAAACGGCAATGCGGGCCAAAGATGCGGCCCGACTCTCTGTCATCCGCGGGATAAAGGCAGCCATATTACAGGCGGAAACACGCGGTGAGCGCGTTGTGCTGGACGATCCCGGAATCGTTCAGGTGATTGCCAAGGAGGTCAAGGAACGGCAGGACGCCATCGAAGAGTTTCGGCGAGGCGGGCGTGCCGACCTGGTGGACAAGCTTACCGGCGAGATTGCGGTTTTGAAAGATTATCTGCCCGAACCGCTGTCGGAGGCAGAACTGGCCCAATTGGTTGAGACGGCGATTTCCGAAACCGGGGCTGAAGGTCCCAAGGATATGGGACGGGTGATGGGGTGGCTGACGCCTAAGACCCGGGGACGGGCCGACGGCAAAGCGGTGTCGGAAGCTGTTAAAACGGCGCTTCAGCGCCGTGCCCAATGAGGCGAAACAAGGGCCTAAGGGCCCTTTTTTTTATGGTTCTGGTCTTGGTGGCTGGAGGACTGGCGGTGACGTTGGCCCATCCGCGAGCGTCGGCGCCGTTGCCAAGACTCTGGATTTTCTATGCCCGAAGCCGCGGCAACCAGGAAATACTGTATGGACGGGAATACACGGCCAAGGGTAAGCCGCTGGAGCCTGCCTTAAAAATCGGCCCGCTGGGATTGGTTCAACAGGTGCAAGTGGCATCCCCGGGGGTCAAACACTCCGTGTGGGTCACATTGGGCGGTGCGGTGGTTGCTCTTGACGGCCATCGGGTGGCAACGCGGCGTCCGGCACCCGACGGTTGGACCATTCTCTCAGTACGAGACATCAGCGGCAGACTGTACGCGATAGCCGAAAACGTGAGGCGAAATCGGGTATCGGCAATGATATGGCGTCAAAATGGCTGGGTAACCCTCGCCTCACGTCTGCCGCTCGCCATCACGACGTTGGAAACCGGATCAGGACATTCGCTCTGGGCGCTTTCGGCATCGCCCCATGAGGCGCAGCTCATCCCAATTGGGGGGAGGCCGGGCCGTGTAATTGCCTCAGTAGCTCCGCAAGGCACCGTGGGATTTTCCGGCGGACATCCCGTCCTTCCCTATGCCACGGGGTCCAATGGCTTTGGCTATTGGACCGGTAGGCGCCATAGGTTTCGCTCCGTCTATCAGGCGGCCATCAGCGTTACGGACACCACCCCCTTGTGGGGGCTGGGAGTGAACGGGATGGTACCCTACCGCCAAAATCGGTTTGATTGGCGGGACGCGGTGCGCTGGCCGACGCGCCAGCAAACGACACCCACCGTGATTGCCGGATCAGGGCCTTGGGTGGCCGTATTGGATGGGTTTAGCCAGGGCGAATGGTTTAATATCCAAACCGGTCGGTTTGGGCCCTCGTTTCAGATAAAGACGCCATGGTGGGCCGTTGTGCGGGCAGCTTCTTTGGGGTCATAGGTTCTGGGTTGATGGAAGGCAGCATAGCCGCCCACCAAGTATCCCACTGTGGGAAAACCTGCCACCATCGTGTCCCGCGCGGCAATAATGGCCCGTTCATCCCGTCCGGAAAGATAGATAATTGGCCGGGTGCGATCCAGATTGTCCAGCCCCTCGGGCCAGCGTGAAAAGGGCAGCTGGCGTGTCACGTGAGGGAAAGGAAAGCGCTCCGATTCTACGGAATTCCCGCACATCCACAATGTCCGCACTGGGGTGGTCGTGAACATAGCTCAGGAAGCGGTCGGGGAAAATGAGCTCGCCCGTTTGCACGCTGAGTCCGCGGGTTGCCCAGGTGCGCGGCAAGCTTGCGAATATGCCGACAATCTCAATGCCCAGCATGTCCATTTCCTGGGCAGCTATCTGACCGGAAACAGGTGACGCCGCCACGACAATGACACGCTCCCCCGGGTTTAGTACGTGGGGGGAGAGGCGAGCAAAGCCAAAACGTGGTGCGGCCAGCGGAAGAGCGCCAGTCAAATGCAACGACACGAACTCCTGGGGCGTACGGACGTCCACCAGACGGGCACCCCGATCCGTCTGCCGCTTGACATCCTCATAGGACAAAACCACCATGCTGAGATCTGGCATATTCTCGCTCCTTCTCTTCTTTTCCATCCTACCGAGAGCGCCACCCAGGAGGCAAGCTATTATCCCTCGAATACTCGTCAGGAAAAATGGGATACCGCGGCAACAGCGGAATGTCCACCGCCGGCTGCCCACTGAAATCCATGAGTTGCAACGGCCTCTTCGTGATTTCAGCGAGTCGCACCAGTTGCGGCTCGGCTGCGCCCACCGCCTGCAAGTGTGGATGCTGGGCTAACAGATAGCTCAGGCCGGTCCAGCCGAAGCTGGCCGCATCGAGCCAGATGCGATCGGTGACACTGTCCATGAGGGTGAGGATGCTGTGTTCCGCCGCGTCAAGCGCCAGACCTGCCGGCCGCGTCAGGACCAGCCGTTTCAACGGCAGTACGTCGAGGACGCGGTTCAGGAGTGTCAGCGCGGCATCCGCAACACCATGGGGGACGGGCAGTTCGACGGTGCACGCGGCAGGTTTGGAACGCGCAGGAACCTTTTGCCAAGTCCGGCAATACCACACATGGTTTTTCATCGGCATCAGGGTTTCCATGGATGGCCAGATTTCAGGGCCAGGCGCCAAAATATGGCCGCGGTTTCCCCATAAAGATAAAAATCGTTGTCCGTGCCATCGCCGGAAGCGATCATCCGGCACGGTACCCAGATCGCATTGCGGCATCCAGTAGATGGGACAAGTCATGGCGCCACCGTCCAATCGGGAACGAAAAAGCCGTCGGCTCCCGCAACCGACAAGAGGTACCGGGCATCATCGTCCCAGCAGTCCAGGCGAATGTGGACGGGAAGCGGCGTGCGGTCTTTAAGCTGCTGAACAAGCGGGATGACTTCCAGCCACTCGGCATCCCCATGTTGTGCCAACCGGGTATGGGCGGCCCTGAGAGGCTTCAATTCGAACCCCGTGACCGGCGTGTCGCCGAGGGCCGCCAAATAATCGTTCACCAAGGACCCATCCGGGACTGGAGGCACGATGAGGGCGGCCCGCACGGTGAGGCCGAGTTCGTGTGCGGCCTCGGCCACGGTGGCCCATTCGCTGGGCGACAACCGGTGGGGGGACCAGGCACGGTGGAGCGATTCCGACCCGCCAGGGTTCAGCCCATCGACGCCGACCCACTTCAGTCCGGTCAGCAAATCTCGGACGGATCGCCGTTCCGCCTGATGAAAGTGCCACAGTTCCTGGGGAGAGAAAGCCCAAAGCTTACGGACATCCTTGTGGCGGATGTGACGGATAAGCTTCAGCCAATAGTCGAAGGGCTCCTTCAAGAGAAGTCCCCCCTCAAGCTTTACCACATCGGCATTCCTAAAGTTAACCGCGGCATGGTCTACCTGGTCAAGGGTCAGCCCTGGTTCAGGTTTCGAAGCCACGACCGCCAGGCTGCAGAAGGGACATCCCATCCAACAATAGCGGGTGGTGTAGATATGGCCAACGCGCCAGATGGGCGCCAGAGTGTGGTTGTCCAGTTCAGGAAGCATCAGAGACCTCGCTTTCCGTCACTCAATTCGACAAGGGTGGTCAAGTTCCTCTCTTGATGCGCCGTAACCTTTGGCTTTTCCAATGGTCAATCTTTTCATGAGCGCGGTGTCGTCGGCATAGCATGAAACGAGGTTGGGACAGGAGGAACGGCATGAGCGGCAAGGGACGCACCATTCAGCGCTTTACGGAAATCCTCGAGATTCCCCCCGAAGTTTTGGTTAATGTTCCGAGGGTGGAAGTGGTCGGACACCTGCAATTTCGGGTGGAAAACCACCGTGGTTTGGAGCAGTACGAGCCTCATCGGGTGGTGCTCCGCATTCCCGATGGTCGCCTCATTGTGACCGGGCGTGAGCTGGTGATTGGCTGGATTGACAAAAATGAGCTGTTAGTCACAGGCCAGGTGCGGTCATTAGTCTTTAAGGCGGGAAATCTATGACTGGAATTTTAGTGCGGATATTTGGCGGATGGCGGCGGGTACGGATTTCGGGGACCGGGGCGGAGCGTGTGATTAGCGAGCTGGCCGACCGGGGATTCCGCCTGTGGCATGTTGTCCGTAGGCGGGACGAGCTTACAGCGCTCGTCACGGAGGACGGATTTGAAGCGCTGGTGATGATTGCCGAGGGCACTATGGTTGAGGTGGTGCCGCTAGCTCAAGGGGGATTGCCGTTCCGTTGGCGGCAACTGCGCCGCCGCCCCTTTCTACTGGCCGGATTGGTCACCGCTATGGCCTTAACCTGGTACGTGACCAGCCATATTTGGGTGGTGGAGGTGACCGTTCCCAATTTAGGTCCGAGTCAACGTCAGCAGCTCATCCTAGCGGCTGAGGCCTCCGGCCTCCGCCTAGGCGCTAACCGCCAAGGGCTTGACATCCCCGCCGTCCGTCGCCACATGCTGGCGTTGTTGCCGCAATACGCCTGGATTGGCATTCACACCCGCGGTGTGGTGGCCAACATCGATGCGCTGCGCATCGTCAATCGGCCGCCCGACCATTTGCCGTCAAAACTGGTTGCCGGCCAATCCGGGAAAGTGACCCAAGTGTTTGTTTATATTGGGGCGGCGGAAGTTCTCCCGGGCGAATCGGTCCAACGGGGTCAAACCCTCATATCGGGCGTCGTGTCGGGCGAGGTGCCTGTGCAGCCGGAAGGCGCGAAGAAGCCGCTGGAGCAAAGTGTCCTCACCCCTGCGGAAGGCCAGGTAATGGCCGATGTCACGTATACCGAAAAGCTTTTTCAACCGTATCGCAAGAATGTGCGGCGGCCGACGGGCCAGGTATATGTCCGGCGGTTCGTGGAATGGGACCAGAGCGCACTGACCGAGGTGCCCAATCCGTTTCCTATGCGTTTTTCGCATTACAGCGTCACGAAAAAAGTGCAGCCGCTGAGCTTCGCCGGCGTGCGCCTTCCGGTTCAATTCATCGAGATGGTATATAATGATGAAGAGGAACGGTCGGTGCCGCTTTCCCGAAAAGCTGCCGAAGCTTATGCGAAGCGGCGCGTCGAAGAGGAGATCCAGCGGAAGGTGCCCAAGGATGCAACCCGAGTGCGCCAAATGTGGCGGGTGGTTCCCTCAAAACGCGGGGTGTCGGTCACGCTGACCTGGGTAATGAACCGAAATATCGCCGAACCTCCACGGGGGACTAACAAGACATAGAGGGGGGCACCGGTTGCCACAAAGCCAGTGGGTAATCCAGGACAACCAAGCGGCTACCATGTTGATGGGCCGCGGGGATGAGCATTTGAAGGCCCTGGAAAAAGCGTTGCATGTGAAGTTGACCGCGCGGGGTAATGTGATTGCCATCCAAGGCGCGGGTCACGATCAGGATCGGACGCGGCGCGTGCTTGATTTGCTGGCGGAATGGATATACGCAGGTCAACCTGTGCGTCCTAACGTGGTGGACTCTGCAATTCGGGCGGTCTCAGAAGGTGCGGAACGCCAATTTTTGCATTTGCTGACGGAAAACATTTATACCACGACATCGGGCCGCGTGGTCAGGCCTCGCACCTTGGGGCAGCAAATTTACGTGGACGCTATTCGTGAGAACACGCTGGTGTTCGGTATTGGCCCAACCGGAACGGGCAAGACCTATTTGGCCATGGCGATGGCAGTCTATGCGTTGAAGGCGCACCAGGTGGAGCGTATTATCCTCACCAGGCCGGCCGTGGAGGCTGGGGAAAAATTGGGGTTTTTGCCCGGTGCGTTGGAAGACAAGGTTGATCCCTATCTGCGTCCGCTTTATGATGCGTTGTATGATTTGTTGGGCTCGGAAGCGACTGACAAGTATCGGGAACGCGGAAACATCGAGGTGGCGCCTTTAGCGTATATGCGTGGGCGCACATTGAATCAAAGCTTCATCATTTTGGACGAGGCTCAAAATTCCACCTACGAGCAAATGAAAATGGCATTGACCCGGCTTGGGGAAGGCTCCAAGATGGTGGTAACGGGCGACCAGACCCAGATTGATTTAGGCCGTGGACAACGCTCCGGTCTTAAAATAGCGTCGGAGATTTTGGATGGGGTCGACGGAATTGGCGTGGTGCGGCTGTCGGATCAGGACGTGGTGCGGCATCCGCTGGTGGCGAAAATCATCAAAGCCTATCAACGGTTTGAGGAGGGGCAAGGAGACACTCGCGATGAAGAATACTCCCAGTGAGGGGAGCTGGTCGGCACGGCTGGCTGACCGTTTTCCGTGGTTGAATGACGACCGAGCGCCGCAGGTGGGCATCGCGCTTTTGGCCTGGCTGTGCGTCGTCGCCATTTTCACCATCACGCTGTTCTCTCACCGGGTGGATTTGTCGGTGGGTGATTTTGCACCCCGCACAATTGTCGCTCCCTATGGGGTGGTGGACTGGGCGCAAACGGCTAAGGACCGTCAAGCGGCGATGAACGCGGTCGGCGACGTCTATAGCCCCAATCCGAGTGTTCTCCGTCAGCAGAAGACCAAGGCCAAAAATCAATTCGCTTATATTGCGGCGCTTTCTCAAGATACGGCGGCTCCCTTATCGGAGCGGGAGCAGGCGCTGCAAAACGCCATTCCCATTGGCCTACCGAATTCCGTATGGGGCGAGGTGTTGAATCTGACCCCTGCGGAGTTGGCCCAAATGGAGCAAGATACCTTGGTCATGCTCTCGTCGGTGATGAATCAGGGCGACGGGATCCGCAACACCACCCTGGGGATGGACGAGGCCAAGGCATTTGTGGCCAAGCTGGCCGCCCAGGAGACCTCGGCTCCCTCCCTGAAGCTGTTTTTGACCTCCTACACCCAGTCCTTGGTGGTGCCCAACACCTTTCTCAATAAGCAGGAGACCGCTGCCAAGCGGAGGGCGGCGGCCGCCCAAGTGCCCGAAGCCAAGATATTGAAGGGCGAGGTGGTTGTACAAGAGGGCCAGCAAGTGACACCCGCCGATATCCAGGTGCTGAAGCAACTGGGGCTTTTGAATCGGGGGATAGATTTTGATCCGATCTTGGGATCAATCATTTTTGCTACCGCCGTTGTGGGACTAATCGGCGGCTACCTGTGGTTTTTACGGCGAAAGCTCGTGGAGTCTTGGCGGGTTGTAGCCATGACGGGGCTCATCATGGTGGTGGGACTGGCCGCAGCCGACAGTTTGAGCGGGGTCCCGGTGCTTAGCTATTTGGTGGTGCCAACGGCTGCTATTATGATGACTGCGTTGGTGGACTCCGGCTTGGGCCTGGTGATGGCGGGGGTACTGGCGCTGGCGGTGGCGGTGCTGACCGGAGCCGACCTCAACGTCGCCCTGGTGGCGTTCTTTGGCGGCATCGCAGGCGTTTTTGGCACCAGCCGCTTGTCGCAGCGTTATGACATCCTTCGGGCGGGCCTGCTCGTGGGGGCTGTCAACGTTTTGGCGCTGTTGGGATTGGACGTGATGCAGGGGGCCGCTCTGTTGCAGCCTCAGGTGTGGGAATATTTGGTCTGGGCGTTGGTGGACGGGGTGTTCGCCTCGGTGCTGGCCATGGGCTCGATTCCCCTGTTGGAGGGGCCGTTTGGCGTCATTACGGCCATGAAGTTAATTGAGCTCTCCAACCCCAATCAGCCGCTGCTCAGGAAACTCTTGGTGGAGGCTCCCGGCACCTATCACCACAGCATTATGGTGGGGAATTTAGCCGAGGCGGCCACCGAGGCGGTAGGCGGCAACTCCCTAATGGCGCGGGTGGGCGCCTACTATCACGATATCGGAAAGTCCAAGCGGCCGTATTTCTTCGTGGATAACCAATTTGGGGCGGAGAATCCCCATGACCGGTTGGCGCCTACCCTATCGGCCATTATCATTTCATCCCATGTACGCGATGGGGTGGAGTTGGCCCGGGAGTACCACGTGCCCGAACCGATTGTAAACTTTATTCAGCAGCATCATGGCACCACCCTGATTCGTTACTTCTACCAAAAGGCGCTGGATCAGGACAATGGCGAGGGCGTGGAGGAAAGCGACTTTCGCTATGACGGGCCTCGTCCGCAGTCCAAGGAAACGGCCATCGTGATGCTGGCAGATGCCAGCGAGGCCACCGTACGCACCTTGAAGAATCCGTCTCCAGCGGCGATTGAGCAGGTGGTGCGGCGCTTGATTAAGGAACGCCTGGAAGATGGGCAGCTGGACGAGTCCAATCTCACCCTGAAGGAGCTGGACGTGATTGCCCGCACCTTCACGCGCGTCTTAACGGGCGTATTTCATCAGCGGATCGAGTATCCCGATCGGGTGCTAAAGGAGATGGAAAGGAGTCGAGGGAATGGAAATCGCGGTGGAAAGCCACCCCGACTGGTGCGCCGAGTGGGAGGAGACGGCTCGTCAGGCGGCGGCCGCCGCTCTCGCTAATCTCGGCGGCCTGGAGGACGCCGAGCTGTCACTCTTGTTAACCGATGATGAGACGGTGCATACGCTCAATCGCACCTATCGGGGAGTGGACAAGACCACCGATGTGCTGTCGTTTAGCCAGCGCGAGGGAGACAATGGCGATCCGTGGGACAACCTTCTTGGTGATGTGATTATTTCCATTGAGCAGGCGCGGCGGCAAGCGGAGGATTACGGTCACAGCATGGCTCGGGAAGTCGGGTTCTTGACGGTTCATGGGATTTTGCACTTGTTGGGTTGGGATCATGAGGTGGCCGAGGACGAGCAACGCATGATGGCCAAAACCGAGGAGATCCTGGCGTCGGTGGGGTTGACGCGTGAGTCATCCTAATAGTTTTGGTCGGGCTTTTGTCTATGCCGGTGAAGGGATCTGGACCGCTCTCGCCAGCGAACGGAATCTCCGGGTGCATGTGACCGTGGCGCTGGCGATCGCTGCAGGGGGGTGGCTGTTTGCCTTGACCGCCGTCGAGTGGATGGCGGTCGTATTGGCATTCGGCCTGGTGATGGCGCTCGAACTCATGAATACGGCGGTTGAGGCCCTGGCAGACTTGGCCAGCCCGGAAATCCATCCTCTCGCCAAACGCGCCAAGGATACGGCCGCGGGCGCGGTGCTGGTAGCGGCCATGGCGGCGCTGGCGCTGGGCCTGGTGGTGTTTGTGCCGCGACTTCCGGATTTTGGGCATGATTTTATGGTACGATGGCATCAAAGTCCCATTGCCGTGCTTGCCGTTGCGGTTGTACTGGCGGTGGCGTTGGGATTGTTATGGGGCGTGGTGCCTCGGCATGGAAGGACGCGAAGGAGGCCAGAACCTTTTCGGTGAGACGCATTGAATGGATACCCATTGTCGCGCTCATAGTGGTGGTGGCCATTTCCGCGTTGTATTCCATGGCTGAGACGGCGATGATGGCGTTGTCACGGGGAAAAATGCGCACATTGTCGGAAAATCACCAAGTGGAGCGCCTTTCGGCATTGCTCCGCTCCCCGAATCGTCTGTTGGGCACCGTGCTCGTAGGCAACAACCTCGCCAATATTTTGGCCACCACATTAGCGACTGCTGTCTTTTTACATTATTGGGGCCATTTCGGAGTCGCCATCTCCACCGTGGTGATGACGCTCTTCATTCTTCTAGTCGCGGAAATCACGCCTAAAACGTTCGCTTCCCATAATGCCGAGCAGGTAGCGCTTAGACTGACGCCATTTTTGGCCGTGTCAGCGCGCATTTTTTATCCCATTGTGCGGATTCTGACCTGGGTTGGCGTGGGCATCATCCGTCTGATGGGAGGAAAGGCGGAGGGCGGCAAACTCATGACGGAAGAGGAGCTCCGTACCCTGGTGGAGGTGGGCGAGGAGCAGGGATTGCTGGAAGCCAATGAACGGGACATGATTCAAGGCGTTTTTGACTTCGGTGATACGGTAGTGCGTGAGGTGATGGTGCCGCGCATTGATGTGCAGGCCTTGCCGGAGACCGCGACTCTCGGAGAAGTTTGGGACACTTTGGTGGAATGGGGCCACTCCCGTGTGCCCATCTATCGCAATACCGTCGACGATATTACCGGGGTGATTTACGCGCGCGACATCCTGGCCTATGGGCGGGAGAAACCGTTGGACACGCCGGCACGGGACCTGGCGCGTCCCATCCAATTTGTTCCCGAGACCAAGAAACTGGACCACCTATTTGCCGACTTCCGCCGTCAGCATACCCAGATCGCGGTGGTGATGGACGAATATGGGGGAACCGCCGGCATCGTCACGATTGAAGACTTGTTGGAAGAGATTGTGGGGGAAATTCAGGACGAGTATGACACCGAAGAGGTTCCAATGCGGGAATTATCCCCCGGGGTCATCGAGGTCGCGGGGCTTTTTGCGCTTGACGAGCTAAACGAAAAGTTTGACTTGGAATTGCCTCACGAGGATTTCGATACCGTGGGTGGCTTGGTGCTGCATTTGTTGGGACGCGTGCCCATCGAGGGGGAGGTGGTGCGCCTTGACAATGTTGAGATTACCGTGGCGCAGGTGGTGGGACGGCGGGTGTCGCGCGCCATCCTGCGGATCCTGAAACCCCCGGAGGAAGACTGATATTTCCTCCGCTGCGGGAAAGGATATCGCGTGAAGGAGAGAGTCGTTTGGATGAGGAGCTTTTGACGGCGGCGCTGGAGGCCCAGCAGAACGCATATGCCCCGTATTCGGGATTTGCCGTGGGCGCAGCGTTGTTAACCGCCGATGGACAGATCATCACCGGGTGCAATGTCGAGAATGCCAGCTATCCCTTGGCTTGCTGCGCTGAGCGCAATGCTGTCTACCGCGCGGTGGCGCAGGGGCATCGCCAATTTGTACGCATCCTGGTGGTGGGCCCCGGGCCTGCCTTAATCAGCCCCTGTGGCGGCTGTCGGCAAGTGCTGGCGGAGTTTGGCGATCTGGATGTGGTCATGGCGGAAAGGACCGGCACCCAGGAGCCGAAAGTGGTGCCGCTTCATGATCTCCTGCCCATGGCTTTTGACCGAAAGGATTTGTCGCATGGCGTATAAGTCCGGATTTGTCGCTCTGGTGGGCCGGCCTAACGTTGGCAAGTCCACACTGTTGAATGCCCTTTTGGGGCGCAAGGTGGCCATTGCAACCCCGAAACCCCAGACCACCCGCAATCGGATTGTGGGCATCTTGCATCGCCCAGGCGCACAGGTGGTGTTGGTGGATACGCCGGGGGTGCATCGGGCCGAGCACAAGTTGGGCGAGCGCATGAATAAGACGGCACGTCTCAGTGCAAAGGATGCCGATTTGATATGGCACATTATCGACCTAAGCCGCGCCCCCAATCAGGAGGATCGTTGGGTGGCCAACATGAGCCGCGAGAGTCGCGTGCCGGTCTGGCTGGTGATGAATAAGGCGGATCTGGTGGAGAGTGTCAAAGAGCGGTGGGAGCCGTACCGGGCTCTCATGGACTACCAAAACCAGTTTGTGGTGTCCGCCGCCCGGGAGACCGGACTCTCGGTATTGGTGGACGAGACGCTGTCCTTCATGCCTGAAGGCGACCCCTATTATCCTCCCGACATGGTCACCGACCAAAGTGAAGATTTTTATATCGCCGAAGTGGTGCGCGAACAGGTGTTGGAACTCACGCGTGAGGAGATCCCGTATTCGGTGGCGGTGACGGTGGAGGAACGGACAGCCCGGAAGCCGGACTTGACCTATATACGGGCCACAATTTTTGTCGAGCGCGAGGGGCAAAAGGGCATTTTGATTGGTGAGGGTGGCCGAATGCTGAAGGAGATTGGCCGCCGGGCACGGGGTGAGCTAGAGGCCTACTACGGGCACCAGGTGTTTTTAGACCTCTGGGTCAAGACCCGAGAGCGCTGGCGTGATCAAGACGCCTGGCTGAGGCGGTTGGGATATGAGGAGCCCGAACGGTAAGTGGCTATTTACGAAGACCAGATTATCACCCTCAAGTCCCGAGCCTATCGCGACCACGATCAGCTGTTGACGGTGTTTGGACTGAACAACGGCAAGTTCGGCGCCATCGCCAAGGGCACCCGGCGGCCGAAGAGCAAGCTTTTGGGTCAATTGGCGCCGCTTAGCCAAAGTGTCGCAACCTTCTATCACGGTCGCTCCAGTTTGGACACGGTGACGGAGGCAGAGCTTGTGCAAGGGTTCCCGCATATTGCGGAGGATCTGGAGCGTCTGTCATGGGCCATGGTGTTGGCGGATGTGGTGGACCAACTGTGGCCGGAGCGGGAGCCTTCGGAGGACATTTTTACCGTGCTGTTGAGCGCCCTAGACGGGTTGAATGGGGGACGCTCGCCGGCAACCGTGGGGTTGGCGGCCGGATTTCACTGCCTTTCCATTGCCGGCTTTCAGCCTGATTGGCGTCAGTGCAGCCAATGCCATCGTCCCTTTGTCAGCGGTCCCATCGTCATCCAGGTTCAGCATGGGACCCTGTACTGCCCCGACTGCCGGCGGGCGGGCGATGGAGAGGACAGCATTAGCCTTGGCAGCTTGCGTAGTTTACAATATTGGCTGAAAGAACATCCCCGCAAGTTTGGACAGGCTGAGGTCAAAGGTGTGATGAAGGACGAGCTTCAAACGCTCTTCTTCCGTTTCCTGTTGCACGAGACCAATCGGTCGTTAAAGTCCTATGATTTCTTGGCTAACATTGACCGCCTCAAGCACGGTCCAGAAGGTGGGAGCGCGTAACGTGAGCATAACCATTCAGGATTTAATCTTGACCTTAAAAAACTATTGGCGGCAGCAAGGGGTGCTGTTGGCAGAGCCCTACGATTTGGAATTGGGGGCAGGTACCATGAGCCCTCTGACCTTTTTTCGCTCCCTCGGACCCGATCCTTGGCGGGTGGGCTATGTGCAGCCCAGCCGCCGCCCGGTAGACGGCCGTTATGGTGAAAACCCCAATCGGCTATATCAACATCACCAGTTCCAAGTCATCTTGAAACCCGCCCCGGACGATGTGATTGAACTCTATTTGAAGTCGCTGGAAAGTCTGGGGTTGAACCGCAAAAAGCATGATGTGCGCTTTGTGGAGGACAACTGGGAACAACCCAGCATCGGCGCGTCCGGACTGGGCTGGGAAGTCTGGCTCGACGGCATGGAGATTAGCCAGTTTACCTACTTCCAACAGATGGCTGGTCAGGAGTGCCGGCCCGTGTCGGTGGAGCTAACCTATGGGATTGAGCGGTTGGCCAGCTATCTGGCCGGTGTGGATGATGTGTGGTCTGTCGAGTGGGCTCCCGGCGTGAGCTATCGCGACCTGTTCGGACGGGTGGAGTGGGAGCAGGCGACCTACAGCTTCGAAGCCGCCGACCCCGACGTGCTGCGTCAACTGTTTGACATTCATGAAGGGGAATCCCGACGCCTTTTCGATCTGGGATTGGAGCGCCCAGGGTACGAACAACTCTTGAAGGCTTCCCATTTGTTTAACACCATGGACGCGCGGGGAGCTATTTCCGTGGTGCAACGCCAAGCGTATGTGGGCCGCTTGCGCCAACTGGCCCGTCGGGCCGCGGAAGTCTACTTGGAAAGGACGACGGCCGGTGTCTAACCAAACGTTCAAGACTTTTATCGTGGAAGTGGGCGTCGAGGAGATTCCCAGCCGCTTCGTAGAGGCATTATCGGCCGAGTTCGCCCGCATGATGGAGGCGAGCCTGCTCGAGGAACGGCTTCATTATAGAACGCCGCGCCGGGCAGCCACTCCCCGCCGCCTCATTTTTCAGGCCGCGGTAGCGGAGCAGCAGACTCACGAGGTGGAACAGGTGCGCGGACCGGCGGTGTCTGTCGCCTATCGCGAAGGCGTGCCCACGCCGGCGCTGGACGGTTTTCTGCGTCGGGTCAACAAACGCCCCGAGGAACTTTCTCGCGCGGTCGTGGGCGGCAAGGAGTACCTGGTCGCGGGCGTGGAGAAGCCAACCCAATCCGCCCGAGAGGTGCTACCGGAGATTGTGTCGCGGGTGCTGGCGTCGCTGCCCCAGCCCCGCAGCATGCGCTGGGGATCGGGGGATGCCCGCTTCATCCGGCCTGTACGGTGGATTTTGGCCCTCTTCGATGACGAGGTGCTGCGGGTCGAGGCCTTAGGTGTCGAGAGCGGGTCGGTCACCTACGGCAATCGTACGGATCATCCTGAGGCCATCGGCATCAAAGATGCCCGTGAATACTGGCCCGCCCTGGAGCGGGTTTTGGTGGAAGCCGATGGCGAGAAGCGCCGCACCGTCATCCGTGAGGTCGGGGACATGCTGGCCGCTGAGGCTGGGGGAAGGGTGGATTGGGATGAGGAGCTGCTCGATGAAGTGGCCAATCTGGTCGAATGGCCCACGCCCTTTTTAGGCGGCTTTGAGGAGGAGTTTTTGGAGGTTCCGGACCCGGTCTTAATCACTTCCATGAAGGTTCACCAGCGCTATTTCCCCTTGAAGCAGCCCAATGGCCATCTATTGCCCGCTTTTCTCGCGGTACGAAACGGACGCGGTGAGGATTTGGCCGAGGTCCGTCATGGAAACGAGAAGGTACTGCGGGCCCGGCTCTCTGACGCCCGCTATTTCTACCGGTTAGACCAGAAGACGCCGCTGTCCGAACACGAGCCGGGGCTGGCGGGGGTCACGCTGCATGCCAAGCTGGGCACTTATGCCGACAAGGTGGCGAGGCTGCTGCAGCTGTTTGACGAGACCCGCACGTGGTGGAATGTGGACCAGGCGGGTGCGGAGGATGTCGTCCGTGCCATCCACCTCTATAAGTGCGATTTGCTGACCCAGGTGGTTTCCGAGTTCCCGGAACTACAAGGGGAGATGGGGGCGATTTACGCCAAGCAAGAGGGTGAGCGGCCCGACGTGGAGGCCGCCATCCGTGATCAGTATCATCCGGGCTTTCCTGGCGATCGGGTGCCCGACCGTCCGGTGGCGGCCATTTTAGGGCTTTTGGATCGGGCCGACACCCTCGTCTCCTTCTATGGTGCGAACCTCCGTGCCACCGGTTCGGAGGATCCCTTTGGGCTGAGAAGGGTGGCGCTGGGCCTTGCCCGCATCGCCGCCGAGACCCCTGTGCTGGGAGACCATACAGTGACCGACCTTATTGCCACGGCGGCAAAGGTGGCAGAAGTTGATGCCGCGGTGGTGAACCAGGTGTTGCAACTGGTGACGATGCGGCTCATGTCGGAGTGGGAAAATGAATGGCCCACGCCGTGGCTTCAGGCGGTGCTGGCGCGATCCTTTCCATGGCCCCAGCTCGGGACACGACTGGCGTTCATTCGGGATCATCAGGGCACCGAGCTCTTTTCTGCTGCTGCGCAAGCGTATAAACGTCTCGAGCGGATTGCCAGGGATGCGGGTCCCACGGTGCTCCATGACACATATGGTGGCGTCGAAGGGGATCTTAAGGCTGCGGCCGACCAGGCTTTAACGATAGCCGCAGAGGATTTAGCCAGTTGGTGGGGCGCAGTTGAAAATCTTGTTCCGGTTGTCGAACGCTTTTTCGAAGAGGTCCTGGTCATGGACCCGGATCCGATGGTGCGGCAAGGGAGGCTTGGCCTCGTGAAATATGTGGCTGAAGCCTTAGGCCGCTATTATGCTTGGGATGTTCTCTAAGGACTGGGGGAGAGTCTATGCAGGAAACCCGCGTCTATATCCTGTCCGACTCGCTGGGCGAGACCGCCGAGCGCGTGGCGCACGGAGCGGCCATTCAGTTTGAGAGTGCCGCCAACATCAAGGTCGAGCGGGTACCGTATGTCGTCAATCAAGAGGGCATTGACCGGGTCTTGAGCCGAGCCGTGACGGGGTCCTCGGTGATTGTCTATACGATGGTGCGGCCGGAGTTGCGTGAGTATTTGGACCGTGCCGCCGAAGCCCGCAATATTCCCCACGTGGATGTGATGGGGCCGGTGCTGTCCGCGTTCGAGAGGGTGGTTCAATCCCCGCCGCGGCTCATTCCCGGGCTTTCTCACCGACTCGATCAGGAATATTTTGCTCGCGTGGAAGCGATGGAATTTGCGGTCAAGTACGACGACGGTAAAGATCCTAAAGGGATTCGGGAAGCCGATGTCGTACTTTTAGGGGTGTCGCGCACCAGCAAGACGCCGGTCAGCCTGTATTTGGCCAACCACCGGCTTAAGGTGGCCAATGTGCCACTGGTGCCCGAAGTGCCGGTACCTAGCGAGGTCTTTCGCGAAGGACGGCTCAAGACGGTGGGACTCATTATCAAACCCGAGTTATTGATGTCGATTCGCCGTCAGCGATTAAAGAGCTTGGGATTAGGAACCTCGTCCCAATATGCCACGATGGACCGCATAATGGTGGAATTGGATTACGCCTGGGACATTTTTAACCGCTTGAAATGTCCCGTTATTGATGTCAGCAATCACGCCGTTGAAGAGACGGCCACGCGCGTGTTGGAGTTGCGCAATAAGGAGGCTCTAGCGGAATGACGCGGTATGTCTTTCAGTTTGAGGAAGGCAATGGCCAGGATCGTAAACGATTGGGCGGCAAGGGGGCAGGACTGGCGGAAATGAGCCGGATTGGGCTCCCGGTCCCGCCGGGCTTCACCATCACCACGGAGGCCTGCAATCAGTATCAAGCAGAGGGCCGTGTGCCCGATGGATTAATGGCTGAAGTCTGGGATCATTTGGCGCGTCTGGAATCTAAGCTTCGCTCGAAGTTAGGCGATCCTGACCGGCCGCTCCTGGTATCGGTCCGCTCGGGGGCCCCCATCTCTATGCCCGGCATGATGGATACGGTGCTGAACCTCGGCCTGAATCCCGAAACCACCGAGGGATTGGGTCGACAGACCGGCAACCGCCGTTTTGCACTGGACAGCTATCGCCGCTTCATTCAGATGTTTGGCAATGTGGTCATGCACATGGAGCATTCAGAGTTTGAACATATTCTCGAAGACGTCAAAGCTTCTTCCCACATTACGCTGGACACCGAGTTGACCGAATCTAATCTGGAGACGGTCATCGCACGGTACAAGGATTTGGTGGAGAAGCGGACCGGTCGCGCGTTTCCCGACAATCCCAAAGAACAGTTGGAGATGGCTATTTTGGCCGTGTTTGACTCCTGGCGCAACCCCCGCGCGATTGTCTACCGGCGTCTCAACAAAATTCCTGACGATCTGGGCACTGCCGTTAATGTGCAATCGATGGTGTTTGGCAATATGGGCGACACCTCAGCTACCGGGGTGCTGTTTACCCGAAATCCCAATACCGGCGAGCCTGGGATGTATGGAGAATATCTGACCAACGCTCAAGGTGAGGATGTGGTGGCCGGCATCCGGACTCCCAAGTCCATTGATCAGATGGCCGAGGAAATGCCCAAGACCTATCAGGAACTGGTCGAGGTTTGCCGGCTCTTGGAAACGCATTATCACGACATGCAGGATATCGAGTTCACCGTCCAGCAGGAGACGCTCTATGTCCTGCAGACCCGAAGCGGCAAGCGCACCGCCCGGGCGGCCGTGAAAATTGCTGTGGACATGGCGGAAGAGGGTGTTGTTACCAAGGAGGAGGCGATTCGCCGACAAGACCCGGCCCAAGTGCAGCGGCTGTTGTATCGGCAAATCGATCCCGAGGCGGCGGTCGATTTGCTAGCTCAAGGCCTTCCGGCTTCCCCTGGAGCCGCGTCCGGCAAGGTGGTGTTTACCGCCGACGAAGCCGAGGCCCGAGGCCAGGCTGGGGAAGCGGTCATTCTGGTGCGCCCAGAGACCACACCGGACGACATTCATGGGATTGTGGCCGCTCAAGGTGTATTGACCAGCCGCGGCGGGATGACCTCACATGCGGCAATTGTTGCCCGAGGGATGGGCAAGCCGGCCGTCACCGGCTGTGAGGCAGTCAAGATATCGTTGCAAGACGAGACCTTCCAAGTGGATGGGCGCGTGATTGCCAAGGATACGGTCGTTACCATTGATGGGGGAACGGGGCGTGTGATGCTGGGCCAGGTTCCCACGGTGGAGCCGGAGTTGTCCGAGGAGTTCACCAAACTCTTGAATTGGGCGGATAAGGTGCGGCGGCTCCGTGTGCACGCCAACGCCGACACTCCGGAGGATGCGGCCAAGGCTCGGGAATTTGGGGCAACCGGGGTGGGGCTCTGCCGGACCGAGCACATGTTTATGGGCCAGGATCGGCTGCCGGTGGTGCAGGCGATGATTTTGGCAGAAACGCTGGAAGAACGGGAAACCGCCTTGAAAGAGCTCTTGCCTATGCAGGAGGGTGACTTCTATGGAATTTTGAAGGCCATGGACGGTTATCCGGTCACCATCCGCCTCTTGGATCCGCCCCTGCACGAGTTCTTGCCGGACATTCAGGACACCGAGGCAGCCCTCCGGAGGGCGCAGGAGGCGGACAACAGCCGCGAGGTGGAGCGATTAGAGGCTGTGCTTCGCCGGGCTCGAAGTCTCTTTGAATTCAACCCGATGCTGGGATTTCGCGGGGTGCGTCTCGGTATCGTGTATCCCGAAATTTACGCCATGCAAGCGCGGGCCATTTTTCAAGCGCAAGCGGCGCTGTTGAAAGAAGGGCTCCATCCAGAGGTGGAGGTCATGATCCCGCTGGTAGGCATACCCGCGGAGCTTTCCCGGATGAAGGACTTGGTGGCTGAGGTCAATCAGGCGGTGGCTGATGAAGCCCATGTGGCGCTTCCCTACAAGATTGGGACCATGATAGAGGTGCCGCGGGCAGCGCTGGTGGCCGGAGAAATCGCCGAGCATGCCGAGTTTTTCAGTTTCGGCACCAATGACCTGACCCAAACCACCTTTGGGTATTCCCGGGATGATGCGGAATCTAAGTTCCTGCCGACATATCTGGCCGACAAGATATTAAAGGAAAATCCCTTCATGGTGTTGGACCGGGACGGCGTCGGGCGTCTGATTCAAATCGCGGTACAAGACGGCCGAACGACGCGTTCGGAACTTAAGGTCGGGATTTGCGGCGAGCATGGCGGCGATCCGGCGTCGATTGCGTTCTGTCATCAGGTGGGATTGAACTATGTGAGCTGCTCACCCTTTCGGGTGCCGGTAGCCCGTTTGGCAGCGGCGCAAGCGGCTCTTGAATGAGGCGCACGCTCATAATTGACCGAAGCCCGCAGGCGGGAAATCCCGTCCGCGGGCTTCAACCATGGAAGGAGGGCTTAAGGTGACAAGGACGCCGCGGCGTCACGGCTGGCAACGGCTTCTTGCTGGGTTGGGCATGGGGGCGTTGTTTGCCGCGATCGCCGTTGTCGTCGGATTGTCGACGGGGAGACCCGTTCAGACCCTAAGTCTCATGGGCAGTTCGTTGGTGTTGGAATGTCAGCCGGCGGCGGCGTTGGCGGTCGTGCTGGGCTATCCTCGCGCGTTCGGCGCAGCCGTTGCCTTTTTTACGAATCTCGCGCCCCTTTTCATTATTGCCGTGGGATTGGATCTGATTGTAGCGCATTGGCCATGGGCCGCCCGACAGGTCGAGCGCGCCCATCGGCGGGCGGGTTGGGTGGCCCGCTATGGGCCGCTCATGTTTGTGCCCCTCTGTCCGGTGCTGGGGGCCTATGCCTGTGTCGCCATTGGCCGCGGACTGGGATTTCGTCTGGCTTCCACGTTAAGTGCGACCATTGCCGGAATGGTGTGGTCTGTCATGGTGATTGTCTACGGCGGCCATTGGGTCGTCCATCTCTTGGTTCATTAGCGAAATGGGAGGAAGCGCGGTTCTACGCCTGGGCCGGATGGGTTAGCGAAGGTCCGTCAAAATTTCGTCCATCTGGTTCTGGTAATAGTTCACTAAGTCGTTGACCCCGGGAAATCGTCGATCGGTGACGCCGCTCTTGCCAGCGGATGTCTTAGTCCATAGAAAGTCGAGCCGATCCTTGAGGATGCGGGACGGTTGGCGCCGCAAATCCTCAGCCAACACAGCGGTCGGAGGGAGCGCCTGATACACGGTTAGCGCGTCAGAAAGCAATTGTCCGTGAGGCGCCAGCTGCGTTTTCCACACCTGGGCGGCGACATGGCTTGCGGTGATGGGACGCGCCATGGAAACTGACAGATCCAATCGGTCGGGTCGGCGCGGTTTCTCCAGGACTGTCCACATGCGAAGCCGACCCGGGACAAATGCGTCATAGGTGGTCGCCAGCACGCGCACGGCGCTGGGCTCAGCTGACGCAACGGCATGCCAACTGGCACGAAAGCGGGTCATCCGCCCATCCTCGGTGATTCGCCCCTCGGGCGTGGTATAGACGGCATAGCCCTTTCTCATGGCCTCCACCAAAAGGCCCAGTTGATCTTCCACATGTTGGCGCAACTGCGTCTTTGCCCAATCGCGGTAGGGCTCCAAGAGAGCCCGTACGCTGAGCCGCCGACTGCTCCACGAAAAGGTCCGCCGGGACCAAAGGTGATGGAGGAAAAGGCCTTGGGTCGCGACCGAATCGGGAAGCGCGGCTGGATCAATCACCTCACGGAGAGGCTGGTCGCCAAAGTAGCGATAGACGAAGTAGCCCCACGATCGCAAAGGGCGGTGCAGCGGCGAATCTTCAATGGGCCGGACGCCTAACAACCATAAAATCGGTCCCACATTGAACCAGCTTAAATAGGGTCCGATTCTTCGGCCTAGGCGTTCAGCCAAAAATCCGGGTTCAAAGAGCCGTTCGAGATAGTCCCGAATTTCGTGGAATTTGCGGTTAGCGATTCCTGTCCGTGTTTGGTTGAATAGAGGTACCATCCATCATTCAACCGTCAGGAGGAATCGCTATGACTTCG
>NZ_JABBVZ010000378.1 GCF_012933365.1 Sulfobacillus harzensis
CCACAGCAATGGTACGAATGAAATCAAAGGCATCCACATCGTCGTTATCCGCTAACGGCGTTCCTTTGACCTTAACCAACATATTGATCGGCACGCTTTCCGGCGCTTTAGGTAAATTCGCTAGCTGCGTGAGCAAGCCGGCTCTGTCACGTACGGTTTCACCGAGCCCAACAATCCCCCCCGAACAGACTTTAATACCGGCATCACGCACTTTTTCCAGCGTATCCAAACGCTCCTGATAGCTACGGGT
>NZ_JABBVZ010000379.1 GCF_012933365.1 Sulfobacillus harzensis
TCGTAGAAGTTGGTGCGAATGTAGTAGGTGTACTACATTTCTACATATGAGTAATGCGGTGACCGTCCGCGACCTGCGGATGACGTACGGCGCGACCGAGGTGTTGCGAGGGGTCGACCTCGACATCCAGCGCGGCGAGATCTTCACGCTGCTCGGGCCCAACGGAGCGGGCAAGACCACCACGGTCGAGATCCTGGAGGGCTTCAGGGACAGATCGGCCGGTGAGGTGAGCGTGCTCGGCGTGGACC
>NZ_JABBVZ010000380.1 GCF_012933365.1 Sulfobacillus harzensis
GCAATCGAGCCAAAGTCCAACCAACTGCCCAAAAATCCGCGTTTACGATCAGGCGCATATTCTGCCACAAAAATCGCCGCGCCTGTGTATTCACCGCCCACAGAAAAGCCCTGTGCCAATTTAGCAATTAAGAGCAAAACAGGTGCCCAAATGCCGATGGTTGCATACGATGGAATGAGTCCGATGGAAAACGTACTCACAGACATAATGATGATGGTGATGGCTAGAATTTTCTGGCGGCCAAATT
>NZ_JABBVZ010000038.1 GCF_012933365.1 Sulfobacillus harzensis
GGCCCGCTGCCCGGCTTGGCCACGCGTAAGCAGCCACATTTCGTGCTGATCGAGTGCCCGCGCCAATTGCTCCTGATCCATCTCTATTCGCCTCCTCAATAGAAAAACCCCGGCACGGGGCCGGGGCTACGATCCTTATTCCTTATTGATGATCCTCGACTAGCGAATCCGGCTTCGGTCGGCGCTGCCGCCGCACCAGGCGCAAGACCCATGCGGAAAGGCCCGCCATCGCCATTACCAGTAGCCACACGCCAGGCAAACTCACCACCATCCGAGTTACCGGAGCCGCCCCCGCCGCATCCACCGTGATACGGGTCAACCCGATCATCGGCAGCTTTACGCGGAACCGGTGCGTCGCACTGGTCCGGATGCTTCCGATTCCCACCGATTGTTGGATCCCGGCCGCCCGCACAGCGAGGATTGGGGAGATAGGGGTGTGGCCCAAGTTGGTCACGCTCGCGGTCACGACGGCTCGGGGCGACCAGACCAGCCATGGGGCGCGCGCGTGAACCCAAGACGGGCTGACGCATGCCCGTTGTGGCGCCGGGCGGGGAGGCCGATAGCGTGGATTGTTCGTGATATTAAACACCGCCAAACTCCCAGCGAATACTGGATGGCTCGACCACGGATACCCCGGCCCCACCGCAAATTCCACCCCCGCCGAGGCGTTGATCGGGCTGGCCGGATCCCACACCCCCGACCGCAATGCATTAGACCAGTTCACCGCCCAACTCCCGCCCGGCCCGCCAGACGACCGGATCGGAACGCTCACCGCGCCATGCGGCGGCAGTGTAATCGTGCGGGGGATGCTGAGCCACTGCGGGGTTGGTACCACTTTCAGGGGGTTCCCCGGGCCGGTGGTGGTCGCGATCACTTGCCGATGGAGCACCAGGCGATCGGGCGACTCATTAATCACCTTCACCGCCACCGACCACGGCTGGCCGGGTGATAACCGCCCCCAGTCAGCGGGGGTGACCATCAGGCGGCCCATCACCACGAGTTTATGATACGGGGGGGCCGTGGCCGCAACCACCGGCGACGCCGTGACGCCCACCACGGCCACCGCCAGCGCCGCCGCTCCGACGAATCGAAATTTCATGGTGTCAACTCCTTCCTATGTAGAATCAGACCGGTAACAGGCAACAAAAAACCCCCGCATGCGGGGGCT
This sequence comes from Sulfobacillus harzensis, assembly GCF_012933365.1. Lineage (GTDB taxonomy): Bacteria > Bacillota > Sulfobacillia > Sulfobacillales > Sulfobacillaceae > Sulfobacillus_B > Sulfobacillus_B harzensis. Next base: position 1,169 of record NZ_JABBVZ010000038.1, read on the forward strand.
GGAGAGACCGACTTATTGGCCCCGCAGGGCGCCAAATGCGGCCGCGCGGCTGGCCGCAAAGGCGGTACCACGATTCCTTCGGCTACGATCCGGATCGCCATGCTGACGTTGTTTTGTTGGCGTTGACTCCAGGCGGCGGGCCTGGCGCTGCACCCACCCTTCATCGAATATCGCGCTCCCACTTTTTCGGCATACCGTTGGCGGCGGGGCCGGCGCGGCGAGCCCCAATAGCACAAGAATACGCCGAGGGATGGGGCCAGGGGGCGGCATCGGGATACCCTTCCCCGCTAGCCGCTCTGACACTTCACTCCGTGGGGGGCGACCGTCGGGGCCCCACAGATGACCCGCCAGCGCCGCCGCGATGTAGCATATGTCTCGGTTCGACAAATCGTCGGGGAGCGGCTGCCAAATCCATCGCATCGGCACGCTCCCAGGTACTTCGGCGCCGTGCAGGATTGTTGCGGCCACAGAAAATTGTTCCCCAAGTACCCGTTCGGCTGCCCGGGAATCGGCCGGTTGCTCCGGCACTCGGGCCAGCGCCCAAAGGTGCGCGTACAGCGCGGCGTAGCGGTCGGCGAGCGGGTTACTGGAGCGGCCACGAGCTCGTTTTTGTTTCGATTTTCCGAACAATTCGGTGATCTCGACGGATTGGATCATCAACGTCTCCTCCTACCTCCTCGTTGTGTCACCTACATTTTAGCATGTGTCATAGTTTTAAACAACCTTTTTCACGTGTTTACACGCTATTATTTATCGGAGTTGACTACATACCAATGTTTGACTCTACTATATCCATATCGTAGAAAGAAGGATGCTCTATGCCAAAGATGCAAAAGAACAGCACACCCCGGACTCGCCTGGCGGACCGACTATTCCGGGAAATGGGCAAAAAGGGAGCTTACGATTCGGAGCGGATGGCGGCGTTCGGCGCATGGCTCCAAAACTATCGCGAATCCGCAAACTGGACGCAGGCACGACTGGGGTACGAGCTCACCGTATCGGATCAATCCGTGCGAAAGGCTGAGCAAGGCGCGTTGCGCTGGCGCCGGGAGCGGTACGCGAAGCTATTTGAAATGTGGGATGTGGTCGATTATACGTGGACCGACCAACCGGATGGCAGCATGATTTTTGTCCCCCGCTACGATTCCCCCGAACCCGCCGAACAGTTGGCGGCCGGGGAGGCGATGACCCCCGACGAACAACTCATGCTTTCGCTCTATCGCTCGCTCGCGGAGCGCGACCAGGGGGTGTTGCGGGCCATGGCCGGGGTGTTGGCGGCGGCGCGGTAAATCTATTGGTGGGGAGAACCGAACCGGCCCCCCCAACCTTTTTGTATCACAGGGGGTGCGCACTCAGGTCCGGGTGGCCTGTTGGCGGGATATCAATTTTTCTCTGTGATACTTCTTTTAGGTTCCGGGGGGGAACCATCCTGTCCCCCAAACCCGTCCGTGCGCGGTGGTGACGCGACTCTGAGGAGCGTCCCACCGCGATCTAGTAAATACTAGATATTACTGCAATCCCGCTCATATGGGGTCCGCTCCCGCTCATATGGGGTCCGCTCCCGCTCATATGGGGTCCGCCGTCACGGTTTGGGCGTGGCCACATGGACATCCCCCGTAGGATGATAGGCTAGCATCAGCCGGTCGGTATCTGCCTGGCGATACAAGTGCATTCCCATCCGTGCGAGCATCTCGGCCTCATCCTCAACTTGATGGATCAACCGCCGTCTATGCCGGATTGACGTGTCTGGGGTCAGAGCTCCCACGATTTTCAACAGCTCGTCGACGCTAAAACTGCCGCCAGAATGGGTGAGCACATGCAACGCCACGGCATGGGTGGCTCCATTTTGTAGCGCACTCAAGATCGGTAATTCGTTACGATACTTCACCACGAGGCTGGTATCGTAAATTTTCATCCAGCCTGGACTGATCGTCACCACGAACAGCGGGCGGTCTCCAGTGAGCGCGCCACCGGGCATCGCGACCGATTTTTTCGACTCCCAGATATCGGAGATGATGTGGCCCCAATAGTGCAGTCCGCTGGCTTTATCGATGATGGTGACATCGGCTTGTTGCATATCCCGAAGAATGCTCCTGAGCCATTGGGGGTGGCTCTTCGTGGTCCCCGTGAGTTTCGCGATACGGTAGGGATCGATGACCATCATCTGGGCGCCTGATTCGATGCGCTTGCTTTTGATGGGCTCCGCAAAAATGGCGTCCAGCACTTTACGATGGATACCGCCAAGGCGGCCTTCGACGGCGACGACGGCCCACGGGGTCTCCCAGGTGAAACGGCCCGGCCGGATGTTTTTAAAACGCGGTTGGAACACCGGGCCCCGGCTAAGGATTGCCGGGGCTATCGGAGGTCCGACCGGAACGCTTCGATTACCGGGGCGCGAAATACTCGTCTTCTTCCGTGTCGCCATCGTCTGACACCTCCTGTTGTTGTTCCGGCACCGCGCCCTGTTTGCGTTTCGCGGCGGCCCTGCGCTTGACGACAGTTCCAGCGTAGACCGTGATCCGGGCGTTTAGCGGCTCAACACGTCCCCACCGTTCGTTCAGCGCCATGGGCACCACAGTGCCGACGCCCCCGTACTCCCGATTTTTCAAGACGAACGCTTCGAGCAAGATCCACCCCTCTTCGTCGGGGTGTTCCCACCCGACGCTGTACATCGCGCCTTGGCGGGCCACTTCCATCTCATCCGCGTCCCACGCGTGGTAGGTCTTGGTCGGGGCCACCCCCCCATTGTTTTGTCCTGTGCGCTGGGCACCGCTCATGGTTTCGTTGCGAAGGCCCAGCACCAGCGCGGCATTCTGCTCCAAGCGCCCGGACTCTCGCAACTGAAGCAGGTCCGGCACCCAATCATTCGCGTCCGACACTGTGCGATTAAATTGCGCCGCAGCCACGACCGGGACCCCATTCCGCATCCCCCACTGGCGTAGTTGCCGGGCAAGGTAGCCAATCTCCAGTTCGCGATTACGGCTGAGGCGGTCGGCCCATGGATGCGTGTCCGGCACCGCCGGGAGCTCTTGGATGTAATCGATCACCACGGCCAGTAGCCCGTCCGAGTCCGCCACGATCCGGTCGGCCATCGCCAACAACTCCACCCCGGTGGCATCCTCATCCATGATCACCAGGCGCTCGGTCGCGGCGTCCAACGCTTGGCGGGTCCGTTCAAGGGATGCGGCGACTGCGCCCTGACGGCTGGGTGCCTGCTTGATCTCGTGGATTACGTCCCACATGGTCATTTTGGCCTGCGCGGCGAAAATTTTCGCCCAGAGCTTGGTCCGTGGCGTCTCCGCCGACCAAAACAGGATTTTGCCAGTGCTGGTCGGGTCGAGCAGCCATTCCACCACTTGGGCCACCATCAACGTCGTCTTCCCCGCGCTTGTCGGGGCCGCAATAATGCTCAGCCCCGGTTGGTATTCGATGCGCGGTTGCACGCCTTGCAGAGCGGGGTGGGCGGGGAGACCGGGCGGCACCTGTGCGATGTCCGCCCAGATCTCCGCCATGGTCTGCCCTTTCGGTGGCGGCTTCGGGACATTCGCAAGGATGAGATCCACTTGGCGAAGCGGGCGTTCTATCGCCTCGACACTGGCTAATGCCAGCGCCTGGTTGCGCGCCTCGGCCAGGAGCGCGATGACTCTGGCGCGCGCGCGTGATATGGGCGGATTAACAAGGTTCTCCGCTGGTGGCGTGGTGGCAGGTGCATCGTTCGCGTTGACCGAAGGGGTTGCCTTTTGTATACTCAAAATGAACCATCCTTTCTACGAGGGGTTCCTTATGTTGGCGGGCGTCGGAGGGTCAGTCCGGCGCTCTTGTTTTGTCCGTTGCTCTATCACTGTACTGCCCGTTTAAAAATCGTGTCAAAGCTGGCGAACGATGTGTAATGCCTGTGAAATCGCCCCACCCTCGGACGATCTCCGTTCACACAACCCGCCAACACGAACCGCCCTCGCGAAAAAAATTTTTTTCATCGCTATCACCCCCGTTTTCTCCTCACCCCCCCAAAACAGGAAAACCGCTGTACAGTCGAGAATATGGGAATTGTGTCGAAATCTTCATGAATGGATGGATGATACATGCAACAATTGATCCGGGTCGCCCCGGTCGCGGCCATCGTGCTGCTAGCCGGGTGCGGTACCCTGAGCGCCGTTCACCCCGCCGCCCAAACGACTGCATCGCCCACGGCCAAGCCCCCCGCACCCAAGACCAAGGGCCACAAGGAACCCCAGCGCCAGAAGCCCACGACGGTGCCGGCGAACGACACCGCCACGACCGTGACGCTCTTAAACGGATCGCACGAAACCGTGCTGAGCGGCCCGTGGCCGTCATGGCCGGCCAGTTGGGATCAGCCGGGCCGGTGGAGTAACGGGCAGCCCATCCCGACCGTCCACGGCTACGCCTTCGGCGTACCCGGCACCCCGGCCCCGCAAATCTTGCCGACCGTCATCCCGGCGGGCGTCTCGACCCACGGGTTAACCGCGCAAGTGAACCAGATGGGGCAAATCGCGGCGCAGGCCGTCATCTCTCAGTATTTAGGCAGCATTTCGGCCTACGCGACGGATTGGAAGACCAACGTCACCCAGAACACCGGCCCGTATGCTGGACAGCCGGCGCAAGTGGCGTTGGCGAAGGATGCCAACCAATGGTTCGGCGCGATGGCGGGGAATCATACAAAGGTCTACATGTTCAAAGTCCTGCCGGTGTATGCGGGGGGCTTGTTGTCATCGGATCCGACGTTCGAGGTGTACCTTGAGTGGGTCGAATCAAACTCCCTGCATCCCACGCCGTTCATTGGAGCGGGCGGCGATGTGGTTACGTTGCAGGGGAATGCCATCACCGGGATGGACGCCGGCCAAGTAGCGCCCACGCTGAACAGCCCATCGGTCAACTACACCCCGCCGGCGTGGTGGCAGTCGGCGGAAAACGAGATCGGTCAGCCCGCCCCGCACAGCCTGTACTAACCGCGCCGCTCCCGTCATCGCACGGGGGCGGCCCATATCCGAAGGAGGAATTGACATGCGTTCGCTCGTACTCGGGGCCGCGATGGTAAGCACCCTGGCTCTCGCCGGGTGTGGCTTCACCACTTCGACAAGCGCCAGCGCGGGCCCCACCTCCGCCCCGACGCACGTCCACAAGAAGACTCCGGCACCGAAGCCCGCACCCACCCCGGCCAAGCACGGGCTGGCGGCCCTGCAATGGCGCCTCCTCAAAGTCACCCTGGCCCATAACGCCATGCCCATCGGGCCGTATTGGCCGGTAGCGGTAGAATTGTCCATCACCAACCCGACGGGCACGGCGGTCTCGCTCGTCAAGAACAACAGTGCGCTGTGGGGGGTGTTCCCTGTCAACCCGGGGCAGCCGTGGACGGCGTACCCTTACATGGGCGACATGAAAGGGCCCGGGACGGGGCCAGCCATCACGCAGACGCCGGCCCTGTTCCCCAATGGCGGTCTGACCGCGCCGGACTCCGCCACGCTCACCCCGGAAGTGGTCCCCGCCCATCACACGATCACCGGGTGGGTCTTGCTAGCGACCGCTCACGGGGTCAAGCAGACTGAGCTCGTGCTGTTGCCCCACGCGACGGCCACTAGCGCCGGAACCCCGATTCCCATTGCGGGCACTACGTTCACCGCGCCGTAACAATCGCAGTGCCGCCCTCGCAACCAAACCGTTAAGCGTACCCGGAGCAGGGACTTTGGTGCCGGGGGGACGGGCCGCAAAACGGGCCGCAGGGGGGAGGCGGTCACTCGCTCCCCCGCTGCCCAAACTCCCCGCTTTCAATCCAGTCCCGAGGAATCAAAATCCGGCCTCCCAAGCGGCGGGCGGGCATGCCGTCCGTGCCCACCAGGCGGTAAACCAAACATTCGCTCACGCCCAAAACCCGCGCGGCTTGGCGCGGACTGAGGAATTTCGCTTCGGGATCGATCGGTTGGCCCTTCCGTCGTTGTGTCATCTCTCATCACCTCGCGACCGAGTACACAAGCCGTTTTGCGGTCTGTCAAGCAATTTGCGAAAAAATTTTTTTGTTCGATATGGGTTCTATGATTCGGGTGTGCTGGGCAGGCGCCGTGCGGGTGTCCGAGTACGTCGGGTAGCGTGGTTAGAATCGCTCCGGAATTTCCTGCGGCCCGTTTTGCGGCCCGTGGCCTATTTTCAGGAGTCCGCGCAAAAAGAAAAAAACCCGCAATCGCTTGCGGTGTCTCAAAAAATATTGGCTGGGGAGGCAGGACTCGAACCTGCGCGTGCGGGATCCAAAGTCCCGTGCCTTACCAACTTGGCGACTCCCCAATCCCTATGGTGGAGCTTAGCGGGATCGAACCGCTGACCTCCTGCGTGCAAAGCAGGCGCTCTCCCAGCTGAGCTAAAGCCCCGAATGGAGCGGGTGATGGGAATCGAACCCACGTAATCAGCTTGGAAGGCTGAGGCTCTACCATTGAGCTACACCCGCGTCACCAACAATAATACCATTGAGGCTAGTCTGAGATCTAGCCTTCAAAAATATCCCCGCCCCGAGAGGCGGGAGAAACTGGCAGGCCAGGAGGGACTCGAACCCCCAACAGGCGGATTTGGAGTCCGCTGCTCTACCAATTGGAGCTACTGGCCTATATCAATATGGTGGGCCATGAAGGACTCGAACCTTCGACACTCCGCTTAAAAGGCGGATGCTCTAACCAACTGAGCTAATGGCCCGATGGCGACCCCACCGGGATTCGAACCCGGGTTACCACCTTGAAAGGGTGATGTCCTAGGCCTCTAGACCATGGGGTCTTTTGGTGGAGATGAGGGGAGTCGAACCCCTGACCTCTTGAATGCCATTCAAGCGCTCTCCCAACTGAGCTACATCCCCATGTCATTGGTTGGTCGCCCGGACCACGCTTAGTTATTATACATGGCGGTCATCATCCGGTCAAGAGTTCGGACAAAAACTCAACGCGCCGCTGCCACTCGATTTTTTCCACCCTGTTTTGCATTATACATCGCCCGATCTGCCGCTTGAAACAACGCATCCACGGTCATGCCAGCCTGAAATTGCGCAGCACCCACACTAATTGTCGAACCCAAAATGAGGGTGTCGCTCCATTCGAATTGATGCGTTTCTATTTCGTGGCGAATCCGCTCACCGACTTGTAAGGCATCATCCAGGTGGGACTTAGGCAGCACCACCACAAATTCATCGCCTGCATAACGACATGCGACGTCATCTTCGCGGATATTTTCCCGTATTACCTGCGCCACTCGCTGTAAATGCAAGTCGCCCGCGCGATGGCCAAAGCGATCGTTAATTGATTTTAAGCTGTCAGAATCAATGAGGAGCAACGACAGCGGTTGACCGGTCTCCTCCGCCATTTCCACGGCGCTCTGCACCACCAAGTTGAAACGTCGCGAGTTGCCCAAGCCAGTCAGGTAGTCGGTTAAAGCGATTTCTTGCGTTTGCTGGTACATTTGTGCGTTGCGAATAGCAATAGAAGCCTGCGAGGCAATGGCCGACAGGAACTCCAAATGGTCGGGATCATATTCGATGCGATATGATTGGACGGACATCGCTCCCAACACCCGTCCCTCGTGAATTAAGGGCACCACCAGCATGCCCAATGGTTCTTTGTATGAACCCGTCAACGTGCCGACTTGCTTCCGACCGTTGATGAGTGAGGGCTTCCCAGAAATGATTACCGAGCCCGTTAAGCCGTTGGGCTCAACCGGAAAGATTTCTGGAGGGTATTCTTCCCCATCATCCCAAAGATATTGCATGAGGCAGTGTGCCGGATCATCCGGCAAGGTTAAGGCCACAAAGAAGCTGTCGTTCTCCAAAACATCGGCCACTGCTTTCCTCAGGCTCCGAAAAAGCTGCTCCATCTCCAAATTACGGTTGACGATGCGACCCATCCGTTCCAAAATAGCCAGCAATTGGCCGCGTTTGGACGCCACGGATTGCGATTCGTCAAAGCGCAATTGCATCGACATAACATCAGCAAGGTTTTGCACAATGAAACTTTGGGTGTCATTCACCTCGGGCGATACGAAAGAGAGCCCCATCCAGCCATAAAAAGATTCCTCGTAGTGAAGTGGCACCAAGATCAGGGATCGCATACCCAGTTCATAAAGATAATGGTGAAGCGGCCAGGCATTCCAAGCTTCTTCAGCAGGAGTGAGAATTTCGAGGCTTGAGGGGACGTGCTCTGGCGGCTCAATCGTCAATTCAGGAGTAGCCACGCCCTGAATCGTAAAGCCAGAAATGCGGCGCTGTGCGTCCACGCGGACCAGATAGGCGGCATCCGCACGGCTCATGCTGCGCGACTCCTCCAAAAGGCGCATCAGCACAATGTTAATGTCCTGTTCCTGCATGATGGACTCTTGCAGAACCTTCAAACGGGAAATTTGGTCCAGCTTCTGGTAGTTTTCCCGGTTGCGGTAGCGAGTTAGGCGGTATTCTCGTCCAAGCCCCCCCGCCGCAAAAAGATAGATGGCCATGATCGCCATGCGCCACCAAAAAATTTTCAGATCCCACGCCCCGGTCGAAAAGCCATAGGCCAAAATGACCGCCAGTGCCCCAGCGCTGGAATAGCGGAGCGTGCCATAAACAGTGAGAAAGAGCGCTTCACCGCCATAGAGGAGGTATACGGGGCTATGAATGCCGCCAGTCATGCTAATAGCGATAGACAACAACACCAGATCGACAACAATCAGGAGTTGGTTGGACACTTCCAACCAGTTGGGACGGCGCCAGATGAAAGCGCCGAAGGCCATGAGAAGAAGCCAGAGCACCAAGGGGATGACCCCAAAAGGATGTCCCCACGCAAAAACGGCGGCGACTAGCCATAAAAGCCCCCGCAATCCGAATACAAGGTTATGAAAGCGACCCCGATTGAATGTATAGGCGCTAGCTGGTTTCCACAATCCCCCCACCTGCCTCCCGATCGCCACTGTGAAGAAAATTTGACACAAAAGAGCAAATTCCTGCATCTAGTGAAGGATTTTTCGTTTTTCTTGTTTAGGCCTCGGGAGGCCAAGCCGATAAGGCGGTGACGCGAATTCCGGAAGGCTCACGAATTCCGGCGACGGCAATCATGCGCCGCACCTTGCCGAATAACAGGTGGCCGAAGCGTTGATACCCTTTGGAGGATAGACGGGCTTCCAACACCCCTGTCTCATCAACAAGCGAGAAAAACACCACCAAACGCCCGCTGCGAGTGGGTGGACGGTGAGGGCGATAGAAAAGAGCTACCGCGCGCACCGGTTGGCCCGCGGGCGCCTGCTGGATGTCTTGAATGCTCTGATATCCTTCGCGAGCCACGTGAGGCCGCCAAAACTCCATCCATTGCCAACGCTGACCAAAGCCCAGATGGCGATAATCCGCCACCACCTGCTCGGCCGGAGTCCACAGGCGATCGGACCGGGCTGATGTGAGCCGAAGTCCATTGGTCCCCTGAATATCCTCTAAAAATCCCGAACGATCCGGGCTAATGCAGTCAAAGGCGCCCACCTCGATAAGGGCAGGCAAATGCTTTCGAGCTCCCGGAACCCGTTCCGCCACGTCCTCGGGATGGCGATATCCCCCTTGAGGGCGCCGATCCACAATGGCTTCAGCCGTCTCCATCCCCATGCCATTCAAAAATCCCAACCCAATGCGTAAACAGCTCCCCTCTTCACTCGCCGCCGCTTGGCTTTGATTGATGTCCATCGGCAGGATGGGAATTTGACGCCGCCGGGCTTCCACCAACAGGACGTCAATCGGATAGTATCCCAGCGGTTCGGCATTCAACAGACCTAAAAAATATTGGCGCGGGAAGTGTTCTAAAAGATAGGCGGTGCGGTAAGAGGTTTCGGCAAAGGCGGCCGCATGCGCCTCATTGAAGCCATAGCTGGCATAGCCCACAATCTGCTGAAACACCTGGTCGGCAATCTCCTCCGATACTCCACGCGCCATCGCCTTCTCACGAAAGCGCTGACCCAACATCTCCATCTCGGCCGTTGATCGGGCATGGGTCATGACCCGTCGCAAAAGATCCGCCTCGCCGGGTGTAAAGCCAGCCAACGTGCTGGCAATGGCAATGACCTGCTCTTGAAACAGCACCACCCCATACGTCTTGGACAAAATCGGCTCTAAATCCGGATGCAGGTAGGTCACCGGTTCCTCCCCGCGTCGGCGGGCCACAAATGGGTCGACCATATTGCCCTTGATGGGGCCCGGACGAATCAGCGCCAATGACGCGACAATATCTTCCCAGAGACTAGGCTGGAGCCTTTGTGCCAACGCCCGCTGAGCTGGGCTTTCCAATTGAAAGACCCCGATGCTATCGCCTTTTTGCAACCGTTGAAAGGTGGCCTCATCCTCCAAGGGAATTTGATCATAATCAAACGCTTGACGTTGCTGAATCGCCTGACTGGCGACTTCCACGGCGGAAAAAGTGCGCAGCGACAGCAAATCCAGCTTCATAAGGCCCAAATCCTCCACGTCGCGCTTGTCAAACTGCACGATTTCCACGCCCTTGGGGGATCTCTCGCGGGGACTTATCGCCTCAATGGGCACATCCGTAATCACGACCCCACCCAAGTGGGTCCCAATGTGGCGGGGCAATCCCTCAATTGCCTTAGCCCAGGTCAATACTGCCCGTAGCCGATCCGATTCGGGATACTGACGGAGCTCGGGAATTTGCTCCCATCGCTCAAGCAGACTATGAATAGGGGCTTCCGGCAGAGACTTAGCCAACGCGTCCAATTCTTGAGGCGGAAATCCCATCACTTTGCCAATTTCCCGCACTGCCAACCGCTGACGATAGGTTTGATAGGTGGCCACCCGTGCCACATGCTCAGAGCCATAGCGATGCGTCACATAGGCCTCCACTTCATCACGTCGGCGGGCATCAAAATCAATATCGATGTCCGGCATCTCCTGCCGCTCACGGCTCATAAAGCGCTCAAATAAGAGATTGCGCCGCCAAGCATCGACGTCGGTAATACCAAGACAATACGCCACCACCGAATCGGCGGCCGACCCACGCCCAGAAAAACGAATGCCCTGTTGGCGGGCGAAATCGGCCACATCCGCCACCACCAAAAAGTAGTCGCTGAAGCCCAAGTCCTGAATCACCGACAATTCCCGCTCAATCCGCGGGCGCACTTCTAAAGCTTGAGATTTATAGCGTCTCCGTGATCCCTGGAGCACCTTCTCTCTAAGCGCCTGCTCCGCCCTCATCCCTTCAGGCAACGCAAAAAGCGGTCGAAAACGCCGATTGAAGAGTTCCGGAGATTGAAGCCTTTCAGCCAGAGCTTCGGTTGCAGCCAACACCTGGGGCCAATCGCGAAATAGCTTCTCAAAATCGCTCCAAGGCTTAAGATAATTTTCCGCATTGAGGCGCCGATCGGAAAAAACGCTCTCAATTCGCTCCCCCGTGCGAATGCAGGTCATCAAATCGTAAAGGCCAAAACTTTCTTTGCGGGCGTAATGGACCGCTCCTGTTGCTACCAACGGCCATCCCTCAGCCTCCGCCAAATCACGAAGGGCACGAAAAAGACGTCGATCACCGGGCAAAAGGCTGGTCGTGACTTCTACATAGAGTCGATCAGGGCCAAAAATGGCGGCCAATTGTTTCCGAATCTCTGCCAATCGCGCCATGTCCCGTTCAATATAGGCACGTGCCAGCAGACCCTCGCGATCACCCGTCAAGGCAATTAGCGAGCCGCTATAGCGGCGCAACATATCCCCATTGACCCGTGTTTGACCACGCGGATTTTCCAAATGAGCGGCCGTCAACAGCGCCGTCAGATCCGGGTAGGCGGAGGATTCCGGCACCAACAGCACCAATTTTCCCCAATCCTCGACCTCTACCTCCGCCCCCACAATGCCCTTCACACCGTATTCCTGGCAGGCTTTCAAAAATGGAACGATACCCGACACCCGATAATCATCGGTTAAGGCCAGGGTGGTAATACCCTGGGATGCTGCTTCACGCACAATGTCGGTCGGATGGGAGGCACCATTAAGGAAGGAAAACGCGGAATGCACATGCAAATGGGCACCGCTCATTCCCCGTCAACGGCCACCGTTATCCATTTAAGCACGCGCTCAGCCATCGATCCGGGACGGAGTTGATAGGCGTGTCCGGCCATGCGGATATATTCATATTCCGGTGCCTGGACGCCAGGAAACCAAATCACCTTGCCATGCTTAGTCATAGACGTAGTATAGCCACCACTGATTTTTGCTGGGGTCCCACGCCAATTCGTAGATGCCTTGATCTTCGCCTTGGACTCGCCAAAACCATAATTCCGGCTCATCATGCCACCACTCCCCAATATCTCTCCAATAGTCCAGCACCTGGCGCACCAACACCAACCGCCGCTTCCATAAAAAGCGATGAGGAATCCGATCCTGAACCCACACCGCCTGAAGCCGCGTCATCCTCGTTCACCGGCCATCCGCCACAAGTCCCAATTCGCCAGCATTTGCTCACGCCGACTCGGCAAAAGATGGGTTACCGGGCGCGGACGTTCCGGCTTCTTTGCCACGTCTCCCCACCAGCCCAATTGCGGGAGAGCGAAGGGCTCCAAACGCGCTTCTAATTTCACCTGGTCAAAGGGGTGAGCCGGTGGGGTAGCCAACAACGCGAGAACTCGAGCAATAACGGTATGCATATCGCTGACCGTTGTCGGCCATTCCCGTTCCCGCCTCTCCATGCCCGCATCGCGGCTCCACGTCACCCGAATCCAGCGCACCCCTTGCTGACTCTTTTGGCATTCGCGAAACACGGCCTCTCCCAACTGACGCATCAACTCGCCGACACCGGAGAGGAGCGGCTCCTCAAATGTTCGCGTTACCACCAGATGGTCAGATTGAAGAGGTTGTCCCAAGCCATCCAGCTTTCGAATCTCGGACAGGAGTCCCGGAACCTGTTTTACGCGCGTCCAGCGCCGTTTATGCCACATTTCCCGAGTCTTTTGCCCAATGCCGGGGATATAGCGCAAGGGCAATTCCGGCCATAACTTCTCTTCTCCCCCTGGTCTTAAAACGTATGTTTTCCAAGAAGAACTTGACCAGACCGGAAGCTTCAACAATGGCCCTTCTTCAGCAATCCAACGGGCCATCCAAGGGTGGGAGGCAATTCCGGCTTCCAACCGCTGTGCCCAGCGGGGAATCACCTCGTCCACCAACCTCCGCCACTCGGATTCCGAAAGGCGAGGCCATTCCCACCAGCCTTCTCGCACATCCTCTTGCTCAAAAGACGCGGCATGGGCCGTCAACCACTCACGCAAGGCCTGCCGCATGTTTTGGTATAAGTGCGGCTGCCATGGCACCCAGACAGCCCCCGGGTGGCGCCACTTCATTTCTCCCAACGCATCCCCGGGGCGAACGCCCCGGTCCCATCCCATGCTGTCCACATCAAACACCTGACCGTCGCGGAACACTAAATAGCTGTCCAACGGACGCTGAAACCCTTCTGCCGTCAAATGTCCGAGCTTCCAATAGATTATCGCCATGGATGGTCCCTCGCTGTAAACTTTTGTTTGTATCCCTATTATATCCGCCTCCAACTGAAATACAACTCTCTAGAACAAAAGTTTTCATTCCCAAAAACCCCACAAAACACAGAAAAACGCCGGGACGAGCCCGGCGTTCCTCCAACCGTTTTCTTCTATAATGCGGCTTCTTGTTCTATAATGCGGCTTCTTGCGGCGCCTCGACAGCGTCTTTCGCCTCGGGCTTGATTTTGTCATAGACCAGGAAGGCCCCATTTAATATGAGCCCCATGCCGGTCGCCATAGCCAAGCTGGAGACGGGGAAGCGGCCAATCGGTAATGCCAAATTACCCACCCCCACTGCCAGGACCACCGAAGAGAGCACCAAGTTACGCCGGTCGGCGAAGTCCACCTTGGCATCAACCAGTGTGCGGAATCCGGAGGCAGCAATAACACCGAAGAGCAGAATGGAAATGCCGCCGATGACAGGGGACGGCATCGCTTGCAAAAGGCCGCCCAACTTACCGATGAACGACATTAAGATAGCAAACACAGCTGCTTCGGCAATCACCTGCGTGCTGTATACGCGCGTTAAAGCCAACACGCCCAGATTTTCTCCATAAGTTGTGGTCGGCGCTGCACCCACCAACCCCGCGAGAATAGTGGGAATACCATCCCCCATGAGGGACCGCCCCAAACCGGGATCCTTAAAGAAGTCTCGCTCGGTGATGGAGCCGGCGACAAATAGGTGTCCCAAGTGTTCAGCGACGGTCACGAACGCTACTGGCGCCAAAATCGCCATGGCCTGCCAGTTCCATACCGGGTGGACAAAGTGCGGCAAACCGAACCAAGGTGATTTAGCCACAATCGACCAATTCACTTGCCCGCGCAGCGCCGCGAACGCATAGCCGCCAATCATGCCAACAAGCACTGGCACCATGCCCAACCGGCCCTTGGCCCATACCATTACTACCACCGCGACACCCAAGGTCACCATAGCAGTCCAAAAGGCATTGTAGGAAAAGTGAGTTCCCCCCGAAGCCAGCGAAATGGCGGACGGAGCCAAAGTCAAGCCAATGACGACAATGACGGCACCGACAAAAGACGGCGGAATGATTTTATGAATCCAGTCACTACCCGTGCGCTGAATGATAAGCGCCAAAATGACGTACACAATGCCGCTCCCCACCGCTCCAGCCAATGCCGCACCCAGACCCAAGCTCGATTTCAATGCAAGGATGGGAGCGATAAAGGCAAAGCTAGAACCGAGGTAGCTCGGCACTTTAAATTTTGTGGAAATCAGATAAATAAGCGTGCCGATTCCGCCCATCATCAAAGCCACCCGTGGGTCTAACCCCAACAGCAGGGGGACCAACACGGTTGAACCGAACATGGCGAATGCATGTTGTAAGGCGAGAGGAATTGAGGGCACAAAACGGACTTTTCCTTCAGGAGCAATCGGAAGTTGCATGCGGTTAGACCTCCAATGGGGCTCTCACTGAAGCCCTTTAATTGTGGATATCCCCATTATTATAAAGTGCCCGTACGAGAATAGCAATCTCGAAGGAACTGATGCGGTCAACCTCGTTTGAAGAAGAATTGTATGGCAGGTTATGCGAGGCTGCGTCCCGAGAACGAAAACCGCGGGTCCTCCGGCACGAAACGATGAACGCAACGGGCAACAAGAGCGGTCATAAGACCGCCCTTTGATAAAACCAATCCGCCCATCACGAAAAAACGAGCACAAACCGTTCCAGGGCACTTAAGCGGCGCCCTTTTGTCTGCACGCTGCTTCCCTTCCGGTTATCTTCCCTGTCGAGAAGGCCACTCGGGCGCCCGCTTCTCGACAAACGCTGACACGCCTTCTTGGGAGTCCTCGGACAGCGCCACCATCGATACCAAGTTCTTCAACATTTCCATCGCTCGGCCCATCTCCATATCTTGAGCCAGACGCCATCCCTCTTTGCCAAGACGAGCGATGAAGGGACTACCGGCGCGAATTTCCTCCGCCATGCGGTGAGCCTCGTTCATAAGTTCTGCTTTAGGCACCACCCGATTAACGAATCCCCACTCCGTGGCTTCCTTGACATCAATCATCTTGCCGGTAAGGCCAAGCTCCAGAGCCCGCCGGGGACCAATTAAGCGGGAGATGGGCGCTGTGACCACCATAGGATAGAGGCCGACTTTGACTTCGGGCAGCCCAAAGCGAGTATCGTCGGCGGCAATCAGCAGATCGACACCGGCCGCCAACCCCATTCCGCCTGCCAGCGTATAGCCAAACACTGCCCCAATCACCGGTTGGGGCAAATTTTGCAAGGTGCCAATCAATCGGGCCATATTGCCAAAATAGCTCCGTACCGCATCTTCGCCGGAAAGAGCCCGAACTTCTGACAAATCGGCACCGGCACAAAAAGCGCGTTCTCCCGTTCCCGTCAAAATCACCACCTCGACCGCAGGATCGGAGCCCACTGCCTCCAGCAAAGTGATGAGCTCCTCAATGGTCTCGGTGTTGAGAGCGTTCCTAACCTCGGGCCGATTTATCGCCACTTCGGTGACAGGTCCTTTGATGACTTTGAGGTTACTCATTAAGCGACCCCTCAATCCCCACTGGCACCATTCGTCCTCCGGCCTTAAAGACTCGCGACGGCACTTCGTGCCCGATGGCACCTTCCAGGTACTGGGTAATTCCCATCAGCCGCTCCAAATCCACGCCCGTCTTAATGCCCATCTCGGAGAGGCAGTAGACAGCGTCCTCCGTTGCTAAGTTACCTCCCGCTCCAGGTGAAAAGGGCGACCCGCCGATTCCTCCAAGGGCTGTCTCAAAGCGCGTGCAACCGGCAATCACACCAGCCAGCATGTTGGCAAGTGCTGTTCCGCGATTGTCGTGAAAATGCAGACCCACTCGAACCATGGGGGCATTCATCCGAAAGGCATGCACCATCTCCGCGACCTGAAGCGGATTGGCTACCCCGACCGTATCCCCGAGGGTGATGTCGGCGATGCCCATACTTTCCAACCGTACGGCCAAGTCCAACACCGCGTTGACTGGCACCCGGCCCTCATAGGGGCATCCGAACGACGTCACAATCACGGCTGTGACCGGCACGCCCTCGCCCCGGGCCATTTGGCAAATACGATGAAAACCGCCGAGCGATTCGGAAATGGACTGGTGAACGTTCTTATAGTTGTGCGTCTCGCTGGCCGACACAAACACCGTCATTTCATCGGGCTTGGTGCTAAGCGCCCGCTCA
This sequence comes from Sulfobacillus harzensis, assembly GCF_012933365.1. Lineage (GTDB taxonomy): Bacteria > Bacillota > Sulfobacillia > Sulfobacillales > Sulfobacillaceae > Sulfobacillus_B > Sulfobacillus_B harzensis. The sequence goes on from NZ_JABBVZ010000038.1 coordinate 17,881, forward strand.
GCCCCTTTGGGGTTAGGCACCAAGACCGCATAGGTGACCCCCGGCTTGCGGTCGATGCGGGCCATTACCGTCTCCGCGTCCGCCATTTGTGGCAGCCATTTGGGACTCACAAAGGAAGTGACCTCAATATGCTTCAGCCCCGCCGCAGTGAGTTGATTGACCAACGATACCCGCTCATCCACGCTCAGCACCTTGGGCTCCGCCTGCAGTCCGTCACGTGGCGACACGTCTTTAATGCTGACCTCTTCCGGCAAATCGGCTCGCTCCAGCATGCTCTCCCTCCTCGCTACACCGGCGTGACCGGATGGCGCCGACGACTGAATTCCCGACTCTTTTGGGCGTACAGCTTCAAGCGTCGAGACAACTCTCGCCTCAGTTCCTCCGGCACGATGACTTCATCAACAACGAGTTCGGCCGCCAAACGGCGGATATCAATATCCTCCCGGTATTCCTGCTGCTTTTGTTGGACAAAGGCCCGCCGATCGTCGCCTTCCAATTCCTGAATGCGGTTGAAATACACGGCGTTGACGGCCGCCTCCGGTCCCATGACGGCAATTTGTGCCGTTGGCAGCGCGATGGTGACATCCGATCCGAAGGCCGGCCCAGCCATGGCGTAAAGGCCGGCTCCATAGGCTTTGCGGACCACGACGCTAATTTTGGGAACCGTGGCTTCCGAGACAGCGGCAATCAACTTGGCTCCATGGCGGATGATGCCTTCCCGCTCCACCTTGGTCCCAATCATGAATCCCGGGACGTCTGCCAGGAAGATTAACGGAATGTTGAAGGCATCACAGAGATTGATGAATCGTGCCGCCTTGTCGGCACTGTCAACAAACAGCACGCCGCCTTTAACCTTAGACTGATTGGCGACAATCCCCACGGGACGCCCGTCAATGCGCGCCAAACCGGTGAGAATTTCGGGAGCAAAGAGCGGCTTGATGGAAAACCAGCTATCCCTGTCCACAATCCGCTCGATCACTCGGTTCATATCAAAGGGCACATTTTGATTCTCGGGAATAATGCGGGTCCAATCATCAGCGGCCGGAACCTCGGGCTCCCAAGCCGGCGGTGCGCTTTCCCAATTGTCGGGCATGTAGCGAAAGTATTGCCGCCCCCAATCAATGGCTTGCTCTTCCGACTCCGCCAACAAGTCGCCCACCCCGCTCACGGTGCAGTGCATGCGGGCGCCGCCCATCTCTTCCAACGTCACCTTTTCTCCAATGACCATCTCCGCCATGCGCGGTGAGCCCAAGTACATGGACGCATTTTTGTCCACCATGATGACAATGTCGGTGAAGGCGGGAATGTACGCCCCACCGGCAGCCGATGGTCCAAACAAGAGGCAAACTTGCGGGACCCGACCGGAAAGCTTAATTTGGTTGTAAAAGATCCGCCCTGCACCGCGGCGGCCCGGGAACATCTCCACTTGATCGGTGATGCGGGCACCGGCGGAATCAACCAGATAGAAGATTGGACAGTTGAGATCGAGCGCCTTTTCCTGTATGCGGATAATCTTTTCCACCGTGCGGGCGCCCCAGGATCCAGCCTTTACCGTGGGATCATTAGCCATCACAACCACCGTACGGCCGTCAATACTCCCCGTGACGGTCACCACGCCATCGGCCGCTAAGTCCCCGGCAAGGTTGTTGGCTAACAACCCATCTTCCACCCAGCCCGGATCCAACAACCGGGCAATCCGTTCGCGCACCGGCAACTTTCCTTCCTGAGGCAGCCGCTTGCGATATTTCTCCGGACCTCCGAGAGAAAGCTGCTCCCGAAGATTTCTCAGCTCTTCCGATTTCAACCCTGAGACCCCACTTTCCAGAAGTTTAGGCAAGAATCACCAGCGGGTCGCCCTCATTGACGAAGTCGCCCTCGTTGACCGCTATCTCGTGCACGATCCCGGCGCTCTCCGCCTCAATCGGGATCTCCATTTTCATGGATTCCATGACCACCACTTCTTGGCCCGCCTCGACGGAGTCGCCGGGCTTTACCAACACTTTAAACACGGTGCCGGCCAAACTAGCCACCACTGCTGTCATCTCCACACCTCCACCAATCGTTAATTGAGGCTGACATGGATGGGCAACCGCCACCATCCACCGGATTCGGACCAGGGCTTGACGAATCCATGGCGCCAAAATCCATCGGCCAGTTGCGCCCCGCGCACTCTGAGATGGCCGTCTTCAACGCTTCCCGCCAAGCCGTCAACCAATTCCAGCATCCGTCCAGGACCGACGGAAAATCCATTCCCGTCCGTTCGCAAGACACCCAGCGGTCCCAGGACCGGGGGACAAAAGAGAATCGTTGTCGTACCGAGAGCCATCGCGACCGCGCCCCGCACTCCAATGCCGGCATGCACCCCAACGCCTCCGGATGAGGATGCCTCATTAAGCCAATTGACAAACCAGAGAGCGCTTTCCATACGGCGGATCCGCAATGCGCGCCAGGCACGCAAGGCCTCATTAACTGCCCAGGGCGAAAACGCCAGCAGTTGGCCCTCCCAGTCCGGCGCGATGAGGGCCATCCGTTCCAGGGCGACTTGCGGTGCAGCAATCCGTTCCGGAATCGGTTCGTCCGCCACGGCAACGCCCGCATTAGGCACCCAATCGAGGCGAAAAGCGACCCCCTCTTGAAATCCGCGGATGCGAGCCGACCACGTCAACGGCCATGCGGCCTGGCCATGCCGGCGAACCAGCAAGGACTCCGTCATCGCCCGGCAAGGCCCATCTGGCGCGCAATCACCAGACGCTGAATCTCGGAGGTGCCTTCTCCGATCTCTAACAGCTTGGCATCCCGCAGGTAGCGTTCTACCGGATAATCTTTCATGTAGCCGGCCCCGCCGTATATTTGGACCGCCTGATTGGAAGCCCGCATGGCAGCCTCAGAGGCAAAAAGCTTGCCCATGGCTGCCTCCTTGGCATAGGGCCGATGTTGGTCCTTAAGCCATGCCGCCTTGAGCACCATGGTCCGGGCCAGTTCCACCTCCATGGCCATGTCGGCGATCTTAAACTGGATGGCTTGAAAGTCGCCAATCGGTCGGCCAAATTGGCGCCGCTCCGTCGCATAGGCCAACGAGGCATCTAAGGCGGCTTGAGCGACGCCCACCCCCAGGGCGCCAATGCTGATGCGCCCGCCGTCCAAAATATCGAGAAATTGGTGCAGACCTTTGCCTTCCTCGCCAAGCAAATAATTTTGCGGGACACGGACATTGTCAAAATGAATCTCGCAGGTCTCCGAAGACCGCATCCCCAACTTGTTATAGGCACACCGCACACTTACCCCGGGCGTGCCTTGGGGAATGATGAAGGCGGAAATCCGCCGATGATCACGCGATGTGCGCGCCGTCGCGACAATGTATCCTGCATGGCCAGCATTGGTAATGAAGCATTTTTCGCCATTGATGACCCATTCTTCGCCCACCTTTTCGGCGAAGGTCTGAGTACCGCCGGCGTCCGACCCCGCACCCGGCTCGGTGAGCCCAAATGCGGCCAGATATGTTCCCGCAATAGCTCGGGTCAGATATTGCCGTTTTTGCTCGTCGGTGCCAAAGAAATAGATCGGCGAGCACCCTAAAGATACGTGGGCGGCAAAGCCGAGTCCCAAGGAGGCATCCACCCGGGAGATTTCCTCTACCGCAATCGCATAGCTGACAGTACCGGCGCCCGAACCGCCCCACTCTTCAGAAAACGGCAGACCAAAAAAGCCGAGTTCCCCCATTTGCTGCATTAAATCAAAGGAGAACTCGGACTGTTCATCTCTATCCTTGGCGCCCGGCGCCACTTGCTGTTCCGCGAAGTCGCGCACCGTTTGCCGAATCAACGTTTCTTCCTGGGTTAAATCGAAGTTCAACCTCATCCCTCCAACCGGGCATCGACCGTCCCAACGCGATCGATCAGGGAGCGGAATTTCCTCCCGGCGATCCATTTTTTTTGCAGTTATATGCTACCATCTAATCCACAAGAGCGGAAGAACGAGGCATGCACCGCCGGGAAGGGGCTGTATGAATAATGAAAGAGCGCATGACCGCACAAAAATTAAAGACTGCTAAGGGCCAAACCCCTCTGGTCTGGATGACAGCATATGACTATAGTCAGGCGCTATTGCTGGAGGAAGCGGAGATCGATGTTATTTTAGTGGGCGATTCCGTGGGCACCACGGTCATGGGATACGACTCAACCATCCCGGTCACTTTAGACAACATGATTTACCACGCGAGCCTGGTCCGGCGCGGCGCACCCCGCACCATGATGGTTGTCGATCTGCCCTTTCTTACCTACACCGACGTCTCCACAGCGCTGAAAAGCGCCGGGCGCCTCATCCAGGAAACCTTAGCGGATGCTGTCAAACTGGAAGGCGGACGTAAGATTATTGAACAAGTGGACGCGTTGGTGCGCCATGACATCCCGGTGGTAGGCCATTTGGGACTGACTCCCCAGAGCATTCATACATTTGGGGGATACCGGGTGCAAGCGCGCACCGGAGAGGGCATCCGCGCTTTGGTGGACGATGCGCGGGCACTGGATGATCATGGAATTTCAGCTCTAGTTCTTGAAGGCATTCCGGATCGGGTAGCCGCCTATGTCACCCAGCACGTGAGCGTTCCCACGATCGGCATCGGTGCCGGCAACCAGACCGACGGCCAGGTGCTGGTGTTTCATGACGGGTTGGGCTTAAGCTCCCGCTATCCAAAGTTCGCCAAGCCATTTGCTGACGTGCGCGGCACTGTCTTAGAGGGGCTTCGGCAGTATCGAGCCGAGGTGCAGTCGCGGTCTTTCCCGGACGACGCCCACAGCTATCATGTGCCTGACAAGGAGTGGAACGAGTTTTGGAGTCATGTGACCCAAGACCGCTAGTAGCCATTTTAGGTAGCGGCGCTCTGGCTCGATTCTGGGCCTGGGCGCTCAACGGTTGTCCGCTGTGGGTGGTTGGCCAAGCGGCTCCCCCCTATCATGTTCATTTTCAAGGACACACCGACAGCATTCGTCCACCCTTCTATCATTGGCAGCAGCCGATTGCCAAAGCCCCGGACGTGGTGGTGCTGGTCACGAAATGGCGCCAGCTTTCCCGGGCGCGAGACTGGATTCTGCAGTGGGCGCCTCAAAGCCTGGTCGTGAGCCTCATGAACGGTATGGGGCAAGAAGAGGCGCTGGCCCCCATTCCCCCCGATCATATGGCAATCGGGGTAACCACAGCCGCCGCCACACGTGAAGACGCGACCGCCCAAGACCTGGCCATCTCGGTGCAGAGTCTGGGTCAGACGTTTCTTCCCGATCGCGGCGAGAGCAACCTGAGGGTCCTTCAGAAAGCTCGGCCGGATCTGATTCAACTGGTGGATGCCGACGAAATTGCCTCACGACGTTGGCAGAAGCTCATCTTCAACAGCGTCATTAATCCCTTGTCGGCGCTGGCTGACTGCGCAAACGGCGAGCTGCCCCAGCATCCGCTGTGGGCGCTGTCTCGGCCACTCTTGGCCGAGAGTCGGCGCATCGCCGAGGCAGCCGGACAATGTCTACCCGCGGATGTGGAAAGCCGCCTCCAGCATTTGGTGCAAGAGACGGCTGGCAACGTATCCTCCATGCTGCAAGACGTTCGCCACGGGTATTCCACGGAGATTGGCGCCATCAACGGCTATCTTGTACATCGGGCCAACCAGTTGGGAATTCCTGCCCCGCTTAATGAGGCGCTTACCCGACTCATCGAAAAGCTGGCGCCCTAGAACGGCCAGCCGCGTCCGAAGGCCCGGGAGAGCTTCAACCGATATTGCTGGAATGAAAGACTTTTTAGCGTACGGGCCGACGTACCACGCACCGGAATTCCCCCTCGAATCACCCAGCCTACCCCGGCGCCGGTGTCCAAGGAAATGAGCATGCCCCGAAGCCGCGGTCTAAAAGGCGGCGGCAACGGTTCTCCGCGGATCGCCCGCGCCATCGCGTCGCCCACGTAATCGCCCGCCATTGCCGCCAATTGCGCCGTTTGGGGAACCTCGTCATCCCCCACATAGACCCGCCAGACATCCCCCGCAGCAAATACCCGGTCCGAGATTTGTCCCTCCGGACTAACCTTCGGATAGCCGTTGTGGTCCAAGGGCAAATCGGTGTCGCGAAGCCATTTGGGCGCCTGAATGCCACCCGCCCAAATGAGGACATGATAGTGCAAGGCGTCGCGTTCTAATTGAATCGTACCAGCCTCGACACGGGTGAGCTTTTGTCCCATCATCACTTTCACGCCAGCGCGCTGAAGCCGCACGCGGGCATAATGGGCCAAGCCTTTTCCGAGAGCCGGCAACAAGCGCTTGGCGCCTTCCACCAGCCAGATATCATGGTCTGGCGCCAGAATCCCGGCCACCTCAACCCCGGTGAGCCCTCCACCAACCACCACAATGCGCTGGCCTTCCTGTTCCCGAATCCGTTCCTTGATGCGGTGCGCATCATGCGCGTTGCGGAGCGGCAGCGCATGCTCCTCCAAGCCCGGAATGGGCGGATATGCGGTGACCGATCCTGGGGATAGCAAAAGCCAGTCGTAGTGCTCTACCTGTCCCTGGGACAAGATGACTTGCTGCTGCGTCATTTTGATGCTGATGACCCGATCGCGAATATGCTTGACACCTGTCCCTTGAAGCAGGTCTTGATATTTCACCACGTGCTCTTCAATGGGATCATGCTTGCGCAAGGCTTCCGGCAATTCGGGAATCAGCTCATGACTATCTCCGGGATCTATCAAAGTAATGTCGACATTGGGAATACGCCGCGCTTGCCCAATGAACGCGAGGCCCGCATACCCACCGCCCACTACAACAATTCGTTGCCGATCGGCCACATGCCTACCTCCCGCCGTAAATCCGCATTGTAGGGTTTTCTTACCCGTTGAGATTAAACACCTCTAGCATACCCAAGATTTGGATAAATGTCGAAACCTGCTATGGTGCCTGGGTTGTAATCGGGCTGGCGTCTTGGTGTTTAGTGCGCGATGAAGAATTCATGTCGATCAAAATGCGGTGATGTCATTCGCGTCACAGGAGGTGGGTTGAAAAACGCAATTTCTTTCGCCGAGCGCTTAAGCAAGAGACGGGTGCATGCCTAAAAGTTGAAGCGTTCGTGCCCTCTTTTGGACAGCCCCCGAACCCCTTCCAGGGCTAGCAATTGCTCTTTCAGCATCAAGCCGCCTCGATAGCCGGTAAGCGTCTGGTCGGCTCCTACCACCCGATGACAGGGCAGCACCACCGGCAGGGGATTTTTTCCAACCGCTGCCGCCACCGCCCGCACGGCCCGTGGTTGGCCCAAGGATTGGGCCAATGCCCCATAGGTGGTCACCGAACCATAGGGAATCGCCGCAAGAGCCTGCCATACAGCGAGTTGAAACGGCGTGCCCTCCATATCCAGCGCAATATCCCAGATTGTAAGATCCCCAGCGAAATACGACTGAAAGGCTTGGCGAAAGGGAGTCATCCGTTCCTCATCGTCCGGCAATGCGCGGTGCGGGTGAGCGCCATGAGCCCACTCGTGCGGCAACACCACGTGGACCAAGCCCTTCTCACTCGCTACCAATCCAAAGTTCCGTTCGTTCCAAGAAGCCGTCGTCTTCCACAAGCGTTTCATTGGATGCCTCCCTTGCTCATGTTGCATCGGAACTGAGCCGGCGATTGCCCCACCAACTTATGAAATCGCCGAGTAAAGTAAGACGGGCGGGTCTGAAGCCTTTCGGCGACCGCCCGGATGGTCACGCTTGTATCGCCCAAGAGATCCGTCGCCCGTTCTTGCCACAAGGCATCATAGCGCGCATGCCAGGACATGTGCCACACCCGGTTCAAAGTTCGCGACAACTGCCTGGGACTCACATGCAGGCGCCGAGCCGCCTCGTGCAATGGCAGCGCCGTGGGAAAAACCTCATAGAGGAGGCTCAGCGCCCTGGAGGCCAACATGGCGTCGGGAGTTTGGCCCCAACGACTATCCGGCCGGCAGCGCTTGCACGGCCGAAATCCCGCGCGCCGCGCCGCATCCAAAGACCTAAAGACGTGGATGTTCTCCCGTCTGGGAATTTTGGAATGACACGAGGGAAAGCACACAATCTTCGTGCTGGCGATGCCAATAAAATAAATCCCGTCGAAGCGCGAATCTCGGGCTAGAATCGCCGCGTATAAGGCGTCCGTCACTTCCATGTCATCCCTCCCCCTTCAGTATTGCGAAGGGTCAGGGCAGACGCAACCGATCGCCCATATGACGGCCGCCTTTTGAAACATCCGCCTATTTAAGGCTCGTAGCTCACAAACGCCAAGCTGCGGCTGTCCGGCGACCACGAGTTCACATTGATGGTGCCCTGCCCTCCAAAGAGTTCAACCAACGTGCGCGCTGCCCCGCCGGAGGCCTCCATCAGGCGTATGGCGACAGACTTCCCGGGAGGGTGATCGGACGCTTCCACCTCATCCTGACGATAGCTTAGGAACGCGACCCAATGGCCATCTGGGGACACGTGAGGAAACCAATTATGGAACAAGGCATCGGCGGTCATCGGCATCAGATGGGAACCATCAGCTGTCATCCGCCAAATTTGCATCGTTCCCCCCATGGCTGAGTTAAACCAAATGTGCCGGCCATCTGGACTATATTCGGGACCATCATCCAACTCGGGGGTACGGGTTAATTGCCTCTCCTCTTCGCGGCCATCCGCGTCAATGCTATAGATATCAAATTGACCATGGCGCTTGGCACAATAGACCAGCCGTGCGCCGTCTGGCGACCACCCATGCAGGTAGCTGGGGCCGTTAGGCGTCACCAATTGCGGCACACCGCCGAAGAGCGGCATCCGATAAATACGCGAGAGATTATCGTCAGCCGTGCGATGGCTGAAAGCCACCTCGCGCCCATCCGGCGAGAGCACATGATCATTGTTGAGCCGATCAAGCGACCCGGTATCGATAGGTGTCTCCTTGCCGCGCTCCAAATCCCAAGCATAAAGTCGTCCCGCCCGGTTAAAAATCAACCGGGTACCATCCGGCGTCCAGTTAGGCGCCTCCACCACCCCGTCAAACCGTTGAACTGCGCGGCATTCCCCACGGTCGATATCGACCACTTGTAATAAACTTTTCCGCATAAAATCGCCTCCTTAGTCTGCCGCGACGGGACCTGGATTGCGCCGATACAATCCAGTGGCCGCCAAGAGCCCCGCGGTGACCAACCCGACGGCTGTCCAGGGTATAAATTGAGATCCAAAGAGACTGTCGACTCCGCCCATGAGAGCCCCGCCGCCAAAGGTCGCCAGTCCGGTGGCACCGTTAATGATGCCCATGGCCCCCCCGTGCTCATGGCCTGGCAGTGATTCCGCCACCGCCCGCTGAATCCCGATGTTCAGAAATGGATAGAGGGGCAAAGAAAACGCCACAATCACCACCATTTGGGAGGAAGCCAGCGACATGGTCAAATACATAACCACATAGCCGACCAATACCCCGAGCAACAATGTTTTTCCCCCGATGCGGTCTGTCCAACGGCCAATCGACCCCGCCAATGCCCAACCCAGTCCCGTGCTAATCGAGGAGCTCCAGCCCACCCAGGCCGGGGTCACATGCACAGCGTGTAGATAAAGGCTGAAGTTGATGAAAAAGCCCTCGTTGCCCGCGTAGGCAAGAAAGAAGGGCACCACCAACAGCACAGTCATCCAATGAGAGCGCTGTATCGGCCCCGTTTGGTCGCTGGAAAAACGCAGGGCGACCGGCGCCGCCTTGATCGCTAGTATTGCTTCAGTGGCCATGAAAGCCGCCAGCACCAGCATCATGGTGGGAAAGGCGCGATGGGAGACTGACACCAGCCAGCCTCCCAATAGGCCACCCGTCATCCAGCCGCTAGACTGCCACTTCATTCGCGCCGCCAAGCGCCGCCCCATGTCTCCACCCTCATGGGTCAGATAGGTCAGCGTGACGGGGGCCAAGGCGGACGAAACCAAGGTGGCTGCTGTCACCCCGACGATATAGAAAATTGCGCCCGGATCAAAAAACACCCACAGTCCTAACGCCACATAGCCGAGAAGTCCGATGGAAGCTACCCGGCGTACACCACCGGCGCGGACCCGATGGCCCCAGAAGGTGGATCCGAAAAAAGTGGCCAGAGAGGGGCCTGCTGCCGCCAGACTAGCGACGAAATCATCCGCATGCCAGGCGACATGAAGATAGAGAGGCCCGTAACCTAGCATCACCAATAAGAAAAAGGCCTCAACGGCCGACGCAGTTAATAATGTTCGTGGCAGCGCACTAACCTCCAAGCAACTTGCATTCCCATTGTACCGCGAGCAGGGATATTCGCCCATTCCCCCGAAGATTCAAAAAGAGAAAGCGAGGGGTCCGGATGGCAGTGCTAGAAATGGAAAATGTCTCCCTAATACGTTCGGGAGGACCAATATTAGAGCATATTGATTGGCGCATTAACCCAGGGGAATCATGGGTGGTTATGGGAGCCAACGGATCTGGCAAAACCTCGCTGATGACCCTGATTCTTGGCTATCAATGGCCTACCGAGGGCACAATCACAGTCTTAGGCGCCCGCTATGGCCGAGTCGATCTTCGCGAGCATCGAAAGCGCATTGCCTGGGTGAGCCATCATCTTACTGAATGGATGACCCGCGATCACGGCCATCAAACGGTCCGGGATTTGGTGGCAGCCGGCCCTGAGGCCATCATCGGCGCCTCACCCAACCATCGTCCCGACCCATTTGCGTTGCATGAGGCGCTGTCCCACTTTAAGATTCTGGAACGGGCCCAAACCCGTTTTGGCATCTTGTCCCAAGGAGAAAAGACACGCGTTCTCTTGGCTCGTGCCCACCTGGCGGCCGTGGACCTGATTGTCATGGATGAGCCTTGCTCCGGTCTTGACATCCGTGGCCGCGAAGAGCTGTTGGCGCTCATCCGCGATCACTTGTCTCAAATTCCCACGACACCCATCATCTATGTCACCCATCATGTCGAGGAGATTATGCCGGAATTTACCCATGTTCTGCTCTTGAAATCGGGTCGGGTGCTCGCCCGCGGCCCAAAGCGAGAGGTTTTGACGGCGCAAAATCTGTCCGTGGCGCTGGGTGTCCCGGTCACTGTGGAGATAGTCCACGGGCGGCCGTGGGCTCGAGTCTCGTGGGGGGCTTCATCATGAGTCGCATCATTGTGACCCGCCGCATCCATGCCGACGCCTTGGAAAAGCTACGCGCGCTGGGTGAGTTGATCTTGTGGGAAACGGATACCCCCATTGATCCGAATACACTCGCGTCATGGCTCCAAGACGCGGACGCCTGCCTCAGCATGCTGACCGACCGCATTGGAGCTCAGGAGTTTGCCTCCGCGCCTCGACTCAAAGTGGTCAGCAATATGGCGGTGGGATATGACAACATCGACCTGGACGCGGCCACCCGTCAGGGCGTTGTGATCACCAACACACCCGATGTATTGACCGAAGCCACGGCGGAACTCACCTGGGCTTTGATGCTGGCGCTGATGCGACAGCTCATCCCGGCCCGCGAAGCCCTCTTAGCCGGTCAGTGGCGCCATTGGAAACCCGATGGATTCCTCGGCACAGAACTCTACGGAAAAACGCTGGGCATCGTCGGATGGGGACGCATTGGGCAGGCGGTAGCGCGCCGCGCTCCAGCCTTTGGCATGCGGGTGGTGGCTCTGAACCGGCAAACGACCCGAACAACGGAAAGTCCAGGACTTCCCCTCGAGGAATTTTTAGCCGTGGCCGACGCGGTCAGCATCCATGTGCCGCTGACCCCCGAGACCCGAGGGTTGGTGAACGAGCAGTGGTTTTCCCTGATGAAACCCGGGGCCTTTGTAATCAACACCGCCCGCGGGCCCATTATCGATGAAGCGGCGCTGCTGGCGGCGTTGAATCAGGGGCGCATCGGCGGGGCAGCCTTGGATGTGTTTCATTCGGAGCCGGCCGACGGCTCCCACCCCTTGGCCTCGCACCCCAAAGTCTTGGCGACGCCCCATATTGGGTCGGCCACCCATGAAACCCGTCGGGCCATGGCGCTTCGGGCGGTCGCCAACATCGCCGCCGTACTTCAAGGCGCCACCCCACCCGATTGGGTCAACCGTCCCTAACGGCTGGCGACTTTTTTCGCTAGCAAAAGAGGAAATATCGACACGGCCTCGAACCCCATGGAAATGAAAAGAGGGGCAGACATGACTAGTCCCGCGGCGGCGCCTGACGACGAACGGCACAATGTCAAAATCAACGCCTTGAACGGCATGTTAAAGGGCGCCGGGGGACAACTGGTGAACCCCTTTTTGGGGATTAACGCCATTCGCCTCGGTGCCCCCAATATTGATCTCGGCATCATTTCCGCGATTCCCTACTTAGCTGGCGGCATTGCTGCTCTCTTGAGCCCCTGGCTAGTGCATCGAAAGCGCCTGCATTCGACCACCATCGGCCTTTTTCTCGCAGCTCGGCTCAGTATTCTCTTGTTTGCCCTGATTGACTTTCGTCATGGCATTCATCATGCGGCCTTGTGGTTCATGCTGGCCATCGTCTGGAGCAACCTTCCAGGGGCTCTCGCAACCCTCTCTTGGCAATCGATGACGACGTCCCTCTTCTCCGGGGCGGTGCGCAGCAGCGCGGTGATGTGGCGTCAATGGGGCATGAGCAGCGTTGGCGTCGTCGCGGTGCTGTTAGGCGGTTGGGCGATCGACAAAAATCCCGGAACCCATGGCTACATCACCCTGTACGTTATTGGCACCATCTTGGGTATTGCGGAAGTGGCGGTCTACCGTCGCTTTAAACCTGGCCCGAAGCCTCTCGATCTGCCCAACACCACCTGGTCCATGGCACTGCCGCATGTCTGGGACAATCTTAGGCTTCGCCGCTTCATTCTCGCAGGCAGCGTGTTTTATTGCGGCTGGCTGATGTTGTGGCCGGCCTCACTCCGCTACCAAGTCTCCATAGATCACGCCAGCAACTTCTGGATGGCGCTCTATACGGCCGTTAATGCCATTTTTACCTTGGCGGCGCTTCCCATCTGGCGCCGATTGACCAGCCGCTTGCCAACCGAGCGGCTTCTGCCCTGGGCAAGCCTGTTAATGTGTTTGACCCCGGCGATATACTTGCTGCACCCGGGGCTAGGGGACATCGTGTGGGCTAATGTGACCGGCGGGATCGCCGGGGCAGGGTTCAACCTCCTGATTAATGTGCGCTTAATGGAAGTGGTGCCCGACAATTGGCGCACCATGGCCGTGGGTGCCAATACCGTCGCCACCGGGATTGCCGGTGGGGTGGGCGCCCTCTTGGCGGTGCTGCTCATTCATGTCGGATCACTCATGAGCGTCTTTTTGGCGGCCACCGCCATCCGTGCCATAGGCGGCGCCTTGTTTAGCTGGGCTTCGACGCCCCAATCGGTCTCCTTGCCCGCCCAACCTCCGGCTTAGGACGATCATTCACTTTGTCAGCCGCGCCCCTGACGGTTATCCTATAATGAACAAGCATCACCCGCCGTCAGGCCATGACAAGGAGGCTTCTTGTGCGAGAACCCGACAATGTGTTTCACCTCGCCATTCCCTGCCGGGACTTGGATGAGGCGCAGGAATTCTACGTCACCCGGTTGGGGGCGAAACTGGCCCGCCGTTACGCCGACCGCATCACCTTGGACTTTTTTGGCGATCAGGTGGTTTGCCATCTAACCGATAAAATTGATCCACGCCCGGAAATGTATCCCCGCCATTTTGGGGTGACCTTCCGTCATAAGGATGATTGGGACCGGCTGGTACGGCTGGCCCAGGCCCGAGAGCTGGAATTCTTCCAGGAGCCAATGCGCCGATTTGAAGGGCTCATCGAAGAGCATTGGACCTTCATGCTCATCGATCCGTCCAACAATCTGTTGGAGTTCAAGTACTACCTGGATCCACGAATGATGTACTAATCATACGCTCTGATAATGCTTAGGAAGTAGCGTCAGCCGCTCGTTCCCGGTCTCGGTAATGACCAAGGTGTCTTCCAAGCGGACTCCGCCGAGGCCGGGCACGTAGATGCCGGGCTCCACAGTTAGCGTCATGCCCGGCTCCAAAGTACGGGCCTGGTCGGGACGCTGAACGGTGAAGGGGTCCTCATGGACCTCGAGTCCCACCCCATGGCCAGTGCCGTGGCCGAAATTCTCCCCGTAACCCGCCTTTTCAATAATCTGGCGCGCAGCCCGATCGACGTCATAGGTGCTGTTGCCAGGCCTGGCAACGGCGATTCCAGCCTTCTGCGCCTCCTCGACAATGGCAAAAATCTCGCGCAGTTGATCGGGCACCGACCCAACGCCTACGGTAATGGTCTCATCCGATTTGTATCCCTGAAACTCGGCACCAAAGTCAATCGTCACCAAATCGCCCGATTGAATCACCCGCTCGCTGGGCTGTGCATGGGGCAAGGCTCCTCGGGGGCCCGAAGCCACGATGGTCGAAAAGCCCAGGACGGCGCCTTGGCGGCGCATCTCCCATTCGATGGCTCGTGCCACTGCGTCCTCACGCTGCCCTGGCAGTTGGGACAACACCATCCGAACCGCATCACCAGCAATGGCGGCCGCTCGGCGAATCTTTTGCAATTCGTCAGCGCTCTTATGGACCCGGAGTTCCTCAACTAGGCGCGGGACCCTATGCCAGACCGCAGGAACGCGGCTCTTCCAGGCCTCCCACATGGCCACCGGCACCTTGTCGCTTTCGAACCCGAGGTGCCAGAGCTGATGCGCCACCACCAAGTCCCGGAGGGTATCGCTCACCCGCCCGTGCTGGACCACCTCAATATCAGGACATTGCGCCGCCGCCTGTTCGAGATAGCGAAAATCCGTTAGAAGCCATGCCTGGTCCCGTGAGACCAACAGAAATGCTGACGAGCCGGTAAACCCTGTCAAATAGTGTAGGTTTACAGAGCTCAACTGCTCCGGCGCCGCAATAAATACGGCGTCCAGTCCCTTGTCAGCGAGCACCGCCTGTAGACGGTTCCAATGAGCTACCGTCATCTCCCCCATTTCCTGGCATTCCCTCGCTTCATTCTATCATTGCGGCATCCAAGCGATACAATGAAACTAAGCTGATTGACACGGAAAGGCGGGACGATTCGTGTACATTGATATCGCAACATTGGCAGCTGATGCCGCCTATCGTTGGATGACGCAAGCGGTCGTGCCCCGGCCCATCGCCTGGGTGACAAGTTGCGACAAAGAGGGCCGGGTCAATGCAGCCCCCTTCAGCTTCTTTACTTGCCTAGCGTCCAATCCCCCTTTGATCGGGATTACCATTATGAGCCGGCAAGGGGCACCTAAAGATACCTTGGCCAATGCCCGGGAAACCCGAGAGTTTGTGGTCAACATCGCCTCGGAAGAGAATTTGGAGGCGCTTAATCGCACTTCCATCGAAGCGCCCCACAGCTTCTCGGAAACAGCCTACGCAGGGCTTCACTTGATCCCCGCCCAAAATGTCGGGGTACCGGCCATTGCTGACGCGCTTATCCATATTGCCTGCCGCTATGAAACCGAGGTGGCCTTCGGAAACCAGGACAACCAAACCCATCCGGCCCACCTGTTGGTGGGTCGCATTGTGTCTATGGAAGTCGATGATCGGGTGATGAAAGACGGGTACATCGATCCCGAGCAGCTGAAAGCCATTGGTCGGCTGGGAGGCCCGCTTTTTTGCCAAACGACCGAGGTGCGACGCTTAAATCGTCCCCGCTGGCCGGACGACGCCCTCTAGCTGCATCTGGTCGGCATTGAGCACGAAGAGCGTGGCTCCGCCCACCAACACATGGACTGGGTCCACATAGGCGTCAGGATGAAGTGCCCCGGGTCCGGGGCGATGCAGCACTTCACGCTCATGGCAATGGGCATGAATCAACGACAACGTCTGGTCCAACTGGTTATTTTCCACCCCGATGACAAAGGTGGTGTTGCCTTGGCTCAGAAATCCCCCCACGGTGTTTAACCGTGTGTGGCGGATGTTCTCCCGCCGCAGTGCGTCGGCCAGGTTGTTCCGGTCGGCATTTTGCACAATGGCGATGATAAGTTTCACCAACGGCTCCCCCCTTCTTCCCTTCATGGTACTCGATCCCTTGGAATTTCCCAAGAAACCCCTGGCAATATTTGCCCAAAAAAAATTTTCTGCCCAGCAATTAACCCCCTCATTTTTTTAACGCTGATCGAATCCACTAATAGCGAACCATCGGCTCTGTTGTCTGAATAGTCAGGAGGCGACAATGTCTTTCGAAAACTTGCCTTCTCTTTTGCTGGATTCCGCCCATCGCTTTGGCGACCAGCCAGCCCAGCGGTTCAAGATGAACGGCCAGTGGCGGGACCGCACGTACCAGGAACTCTGGAACGAGGTGGTTGCCGTCGCCCATGGCCTTAAAACGCTGGGCATCCAAGAGGGCGACCGTGTAGCCCTGCTTTCCCGCACCCGACCCGAATGGGTTATTGCCGACTATGCGACTTTGTCCTTAGGAGCGGTTACGGTTCCGATTTATCCTTCCCTGCCCAAAGATCAGGTGGCCTTTATTCTCGAGGACTCTGGCGCCAAGGCGGCCTTTGTGGAAGACGGCGGCCAAGCCGTCAAAATCCCCGACAATCTCCTTACGGTGGCAATAGACGGCCACCCACGGGGTTGCCGAAGCTGGCTGTGGCTTAAGGAAACTGGTCTCATGCATGCTGATGATGCCTTCCCCCGTCCAATCGGACGGGACCATCTGGCCAGTTTAGTCTATACCTCCGGCACGACGGGGCGCCCAAAGGGGGTAATGCTCACCCACGGAAATATTTTGGCCAATGTGGAAGGATTCCAGGCACTGGTCGATGAGTACCCGGACATGCAAGTCGGCCCCAAAGACGTGGCTCTGTCCTTTTTACCTCTGTCCCATATTTTAGAGCGCATGGCCCATGCCTTTCAGCTCTCACGAGGGATCACCATCGCCTATGCCGAGTCGGTCGATACACTAGCCACCGATCTGGTGGAAACAGCTCCTAGCATTATGGTGGCCGTCCCGCGGGTCTTTGAGAAAGTCTATGCCAAAGTGCAAGATCAGGTGGCCAGCGAGTCCGCTTTCAAGCAGCGCGCATTTCAGTGGGCTGTCGCAGGGGGCCGCCGTCGCTATCAGTTGTCCTCGGAAGGCCGGCCGATTCCTTCAGGCCTCATCCGCCAACAGCGCATGGCGGACCGCCTGGTATTCTCCAAGGTTCGCGAAGCGCTTGGCGGCCAGCTTCGCTACGTCATTTCAGGCGGTGCGCCCTTGGCCCGGGAAATTGGCGAGTTCTTCTATGCCATGGGCGTCACCATCCTTGAGGGGTATGGCCTCACCGAGACCTCGCCCGTTCTGACCGTTAACCCCCCCGACAGCCCACGCTACGGCAGTGTCGGCCGGCCGCTCTCCAATGTGGAGATCGCCATCGCGGAGGACGGCGAAATTCTGGCTCGCGGTCCAAACGTGATGTCCGGCTACTGGAACCTCCCCGAGGGGACCGAGGAGGCTCTCCAAGACGGCTGGTTTCACACCGGCGACATCGGCGAACTCACGCCCGAGGGACGGCTGGTTATTACCGACCGTAAAAAAGCCTTGCTCGTGTTGTCTACCGGCAAGAATGTTGCTCCCGGGCTTGTGGAGACCCACCTTATCCTCGCGCCCTACATTGAACAGGCTGTCGTTGTTGGCGACCGCCAAAAGTTCGTGGGCGCCCTTTTATATCTAAATCCCGACAAGGTGATGGAATGGGCCCAGCAGCACCAAATCCCCATGGCGGCCTACGATGATTTGCTGAGCCACCCGGACTTGTACCGCTTCATCATGGGCGAAGTGGAGCGCGTAACCGCTCCCTTGGCCGCCTTTGAACGGCCGAAACGGATCCGCTTCCTGCCGCACGAGCTCACCGAAGCCAGTGGCGAACTCACTCCTTCTTTGAAAATCAAGGTCCCTGTGGTTCTGTCACGCTATCGCCAGCTAGTGGAGGACTTGTACGCTCAGGAGATGCCGACCCACGCACCGACCCTGGGCACCATGGACCCCGAACCGCCACCGGCCGCTCCCGCCCCGTCAAAAATTGCTAAACCTCCGCCGGTCATCGTGGACCTTTTGGGTTCGGTCGTGCTAGGCGCGTTATTTGGACTATTGTTGAGGGTGATCCTATGATTCGGTCAGCAGAGCATGGTACTCCCGCTTCCCAGCGTCTGGCCATCCCCAGACGTCCCCTCCGCTGGGTCCTTGGGCTCATGGCGGCAGCCGCCGTCGCCTGGCCGAGCCTTGCGGCGGTGGCTCAACCAGGCGGTAGGGCGGTGCTGGCACAGCATTTAGCGAAAATGCAGCATGCCGCCCAAATGTTGAATGTACTAGTATAGCCATTCCTAAATAGCGTCCATGCTTTTTGCGTCCTCGGGCTTCCACTTCCAGCGAAACGGTACCGGAT
>NZ_JABBVZ010000381.1 GCF_012933365.1 Sulfobacillus harzensis
GCCCAGCTCGTCGGCCACCTGCGCCACGGATTTATTCAATTCGGTGGCTAACCGGACCGCCTGCCGCTTAAACTCGGTATCGTACTGTTTACCCATGGTATTCACCTCATTCGATGAGATTAGCATCGTCGAGTTCGAGGTGTCCATGGAACAGACTAACATCCATACTGATCGACTTCGGCGGCCAGAGCCTCTTCCCGTTCAGTCATCCGCGCGTAACTCATGGCCCGATGCTTGGACG
>NZ_JABBVZ010000382.1 GCF_012933365.1 Sulfobacillus harzensis
AACGGGGGAAACCGCAAGCCCGGCAGGTGTTGTATCAGGCGGCGCTGGTGGCCATTGCCCACGAGGGTCCCGCGCGGGCACGCTATCGGGAACTTCGGGAGCGCCTGGCGCCGAAAGCGGCGTTAATCGCGCTGGCCTGTAAACTCTTGCGCATCGCGTGGGCGTGTTTGCGGCATCGGTCCCATTATGATGCCGAACGGGCATTTTCGCGGTCCACGACGGCGGCTGCGGCGTAAG
>NZ_JABBVZ010000383.1 GCF_012933365.1 Sulfobacillus harzensis
GCGCAGTTCGTCCCGCCCCATCCGGAGCGCCTGCGTGCCGGGATGGACGATCTCTTCGCCTATCTGCGCCGCACGGACGTACCCGCCCTCGTGCAGGCCGCCATCGCGCACGCCCAGTTCGAGACCATCCACCCGTTCGCGGACGGCAACGGCCGCACCGGGCGCGTCCTCGTGCACGCCGTGTTGCATCGGGCCGGCGCGATCACCCGTATGGGGGTGCCCCTCTCCGCGGGACTC
>NZ_JABBVZ010000384.1 GCF_012933365.1 Sulfobacillus harzensis
GTGGTAATGGTTCTCTAGTACCGCCTAAAGTAACTTTGCCTAAATCTAGAGCAAGCGGTAAGGCAACAATATTAGTCTATTATCTCGACGACAGTAGCGATTGCAAGCAGTATGCTACTGTTGTTTCTCGGTTGCAAGCATATTATGGACGAGCCGCTAATATTATCCCTGTTAATGTAGATACACTGGCTGAAAATCGACAATACACTCAAGATGATGCAGGTTATTACTATAAAG
>NZ_JABBVZ010000385.1 GCF_012933365.1 Sulfobacillus harzensis
CAAGCGCACGACTGTCCGACCTGCCCCTTGAAAGCCGAGTGTACCACAGCCGAATATCGCCGGATTCAAATCAGTCCGTTACTACGTCGGTATAAACAAGAAGTCCGCGAACGCTTCAAAGTCCCGGAGGTTATGGCCACGGTGAAACGTCGCGGGGTTGAGGTGGAAAGTGTCTGGGGTCACATCAAAGAGGATCGGCAGTTTCGACGATTTCTCTTGCGTGGATTGGCCAAAGT
>NZ_JABBVZ010000386.1 GCF_012933365.1 Sulfobacillus harzensis
ATGTGTCGTCGCCGCCCAGGCTGCGCGCATGCCTACATTGCCGCCCCGATCTTCCATGCCAACAGGCAGCTTGACTCCCCATAGCTGGTCTTGACAGGACGCCATCTGAGCACAATCCAATCCTTTCTCTCGGTGCTGGGGAACACTGCAGGATAAGGGGGCTGACTCAAAAGGCCTTTGCCCTTAGATTTTCTCCCACTTGACTCCCGAAAACAGGGAGGAGGATGACCCGCT
>NZ_JABBVZ010000387.1 GCF_012933365.1 Sulfobacillus harzensis
TGAGCGGGGCCAACTTGAGCGGGGCCGTCTTGCTCGTGGCCGACTTGAGCAGGGCCGACTTGAGCGGGGCCGACTTGCGCGGGGCCAACTTGCGCGGGGCCAACTTGCGCGGGGCCAACTTGAGCGGGGCCGTCTTGCGCGTGGCCGACTTGCGCGGGGCCGACTTGAGCAGGGCCGACTTGAGCGGGGCCGACTTGAGCGTGGCCGACTTGCGCGGGGCCAACTTGAGCGGGG
>NZ_JABBVZ010000039.1 GCF_012933365.1 Sulfobacillus harzensis
CCGGTTCTATGGGGAGGAGGGCGCTCAAGGGGCACTCGCTACCACAGCCAAGCCCCGAGGCCCCTCTTTACCTACCATTCGGTCTTCAGCTATCATGGGGGCGTGCAAGCGGCTCAAATGGCCGCCTCCTCCCGCGTCTATCCCACCGGCCAGGTCCGTCCTTAGGACCTCGGCACAAATTTCATGACGTTGTTTCTTTGAAGGGGATCTGGCTAAAGGAATTGACGGTGTCTCCGGGAATCGTTTGCGTGACCCACACGGTCTTCGGGGACACGGGCTGTAGCAGAAGACGGATGGGTCGGGTTTTGGACGATCCACTGACGGTCGCCTCGGCCACGGTTCCGGAAAGCGACAGGTGGTTGCCTTTCGCACTCGGCGTGCCTTTTAGGTTCGCCTCGATGAGAGAGCCGAACTCGCTCAGATAGACAACGGCACCCACCCGATGCCCGTGAATCGATTCGATCACCAGGGATTCCCGCGGCGTGCCGCCTCCGGGATTGTTCAGCTGCCATACGCTGCCACTTTTAAATACGACCGGTCCAATCTTTAGGGTGGAGACGGGTGTGGTCGGTACTGATTGCTTGGGCGGTTTGGCTTGCTGGGTACCGCAACCTGATAAGGCCATGAGGGTCATGGCGGCAACGAGAGCCATCCGGGTTCGCATGGAACACCTCCCCCGGTATGATATCACTTGCGAGAATGGCCTGCGCTTCATTATGGCCAGCGAACGGGTGAGCGCGGCGGACGGCCAGACAGGACCCGCTCTACATCTTCCAGTACTAGCGACGTGGTGCGGCCTAGGGCTTCTTGAGTCAGTCCGGCCAGATGGGGCGTTAAGTGCACGTTGGGAAAAGAGGCCAACGGATCGGGCATGGCGGGCGGTTCCGCTTCGCGCACATCGAGAAAGACGGAGCCCAGCCGGCCTTCGTGAAGCGCTTCATTGAGCGCCGATTCATCGATAAGCGCCCCCCGGGCGGTGTTGATGAGCACCAGGCCCGGTTTAGCGTTTCGCAAAATCTCCCGGTCGATGAGGTGGGTGGTTTCTGGTCGCAAAGGAGCATGCAAGGTGAGTGCGTCACATCGTGACACCAGGTCTAAAAGACTCGATTCTGGGCTTACAGTGCCATCGGCAATGAGGGCGTGAAAGGGTGCCAAATGGGGATCATAGGCGGCCACTGTCATGCCGAGGAAGCGGGCCGTCCGGGCCACGCGACTGCCGATGTCGCCCATGCCTACGAGTCCGAGCGTTTTGCCGTGAATCTCTCGTCCACCCAAATGGCGCTGCCAGCGTCCATCGCGGGCGGCGTCATGCCATGCCTGCCAGGGACGCATACTGTAGAGCAGGGCGCCAATGACATACTCGACCACCGCAATGGCATTGGCACCTCGCGCATACACGACCGTCACATGACGTTCCTGACATGCATCCACATCGATGTTGTCCAGACCAACCCCGAGACGGCCCACCACCTTAAGCTCGGGTGCGGAATCAAGGAGGGCGGCGTTAACCTGAGTTCGGTTTCGCACCACCAGCGAGCTCGCGGATGCCAGCACACGCTTCAAAGCGTCAGCGTCTCCCCAAAGATCGGGCTGATATGAGACGGGCCGTGGCAGCTGCTTTAGCAACTCAAGCCCTTGAGCGTCCATCCATTCGCTAATAACAACCATTCTTGTCCCCTCTGTTCCAATAAATGAGATGCTTGTTCGCTGCAGAAATAGCTCTTGATGTTTCGTATTCCTGACAGGCACTTTTTATAATGATTTGAAGAGATTGGGGGATTTTAGGCATGTCGTCCGTCGGATTGTTTTTGCGCTTTCTGTGGGCTATGGCACTGGTGGTGGCCTTGGCTTGGGGGGCGGCGCGCATGCTGAAGAAGATCGGCTTTGGCAAAATCAGTGCTTCCCGCTACCTAAATCAAATTGACTATTTGTCGCTAGGCCCCAAACGGGGGGTGGCCCTGGTTCAGTTGGTGGACCGGACGGTCGCGCTTGGGGTGACCGATCAATCGATTTCGCTCTTGATGGAGATTCCCCCGGAGGCAATGGCAGAGCGTGCTACGGCGACGGTCGATGGGGCGCCGGCATCCCCGCCGTCCCTCTCGCAGTTTGCGGAAGAAATGATGAAGCGGTTAAAGCGGGACGGCCGCGAATGACGCTCAAGACGCCCTTGGCGCCCATTATCGCGGGAGCGGCCGTCCTCTTGGCGTCGGCTCCGGTGTGGGCGGCGGGGAACGGGGGCCTCCCTGCGGTTACCATCAACCCCGGGTCGAGTTCGTCGCCTAGCCAAACCATCGGCATTCTGGCGCTATTGACGCTTCTCTCGTTTCTACCGGCCATTTTGCTGACCATGACCGCCTTTACCCGTGTTGTCACGGTGCTGTCGTTCGTCCGCAGCGCTCTAGGACTCCAGCAGACGCCTCCCAACCAAGTGCTCATTGGATTGGCGCTGTTTTTGACTTTCTTTATCATGTCTCCGACGCTTACCGCCATCAATCATCAGGCACTGCATCCATATCTTGCCGGGCACCTGACCTTGACGCGGGCGGGCGCCAAAGCTTTGGTGCCGTTGCGGAAGTTCATGTACCAGCAAACACGGACTAGCGACCTGGCGCTCTTTCTGAAGTTGGACCACATCAAGCCGCCGCACGGTTTGGCGGGTGTGCCCACGATGGCATTAATCCCCGCGTTTATTATTTCCGAACTTAAGACCGCCTTTGAAATTGGGGTCTACATCTACATCCCGTTTGTGGTCATTGACATGGTGGTGTCTACCATCTTGATGTCGATGGGAATGATGATGGTGCCTCCCACGCTGATCTCGCTGCCGCTTAAGCTGTTGCTGTTTGTGCTGGCTAACGGTTGGAGTCTGGTGGTCCAATCGCTGGTCATGTCGTTCCATGGAGGATAATATGTTCGACCACGCCTTGCAATTAAGCCAGTCTGCGATGATTACTGCCGGAATTGTGTTGCTGCCGCTATTAGCAGCCGCCCTGCTGGTGGGATTGTTAGTGGGCATCTTTCAAGCGACGACCCAGATTCAGGAGATGACTCTCTCCTTTCTCCCCAAGCTGGTCGCGCTGGGCGTGATTCTCTACATCGGCGGGCCATGGTTTCTTCGCATCTTGGTTTCCTTCATGCAGCGCGATCTGTCCAGTTTCTGGCAAACTGGATACTTGCCATGACGAAGAATATGGTGCTTAAAATGTCGGGTCGGGCAGGGGTCTTTCCTACAATGAAAAGGAAAGCCGGAGAGGGACGCGAGGATTGGGAGCGATGACCCTGGCACTCGACCTCACGGAAGCCACGGTCACCTTTCTCTTGGTGGCGGCCCGCATAGCGGGCATCATTGTCACCGCCCCGCTGTTCAGTTCCAGCTATATTCCGGCGATGCTCCGGGTCGCCATGGTGTTTGTGCTGGCGCTGATTCTGACGCCTGGCCTGCATGCGGACGCCTCCATGACCGGCGTTGCATTGTCCATCGGAATTCTGGTGCAGTTTGTCGTTGGGACCATGATGGGGTTGGTGTTGGCGCTCTTTTTGAGCTTGTTTGGGATGGCCGGGCAGGTCATCACTTATCAGTTGGGGGTCGGTTTGGCGGTGGCGGCCAATCCTGGGCTTCTCTCCGAAGGCTCGTTTTTGGCGGAGTGGGAGACGCTGTTGGCGCTGTTTGTGTTTATTGTGGGTGGGGGCCCGGAATTGATGATTGTGGCACTCCATTCCAGTTTTCAGGCCATCTCCATCAATGCCTTGGTGATTCCCGGGGCATCGTTCGGCTTTGTCACGGGCTTGTTTCAAACGGTCCTGGAAATTGCGCTGTTGATGGCGGCGCCATTGGTTATGACTGGACTCATTGTGAATCTTGCGGTGGGGGTGTTGTCCCGGGCGTTTCCCCAATTGAACGCCTACTTTTTCTCCCTGCCCATCAATTTTGGGTTGAGTCTTTTGATGTTTGTCATCATTTTGCCCACCATGCTCGCCGTGATGCCAACGATATGGCAGCATGCGTGGACTGATGTGAGCCGATTGTTGGTGTATTTGGAAGGACATGCCTAATGGCCGTAATTGCGACAACATTTCCCATAGCCGGTCCATGGATGATGGCCGAGCGAACTCAAGCACCGACCCCGAGAAGGCGCCAGCGGGCGCGCGAGGAAGGCCAAGGCTGGTTCAGCCCGGACTTTCAGGCCGCGGTAGCCCTATTGGTGGCGGTGTTAGTGCTGCGCTGGTATCTTCCATGGAGCGGACGGCAGCTCGCCCACATGGAGGCGGCCATCCTGGCGCTCAGTACCACCCCCGAATTTGCCCAAAGCTGGGACCAGGCCGCACTGACGGCGGCCCACGCTTTGTTAACGGTGCTCATGCCGGTGGCGCTGCCCATTACCGGGGTGGGTCTGTTGTCCGGATTTGCCCAGCATGGGCTTCGCTTCAACCTCACGCGGTTGGCGCCAGACTTCGCTCGCCTCAATCCCATAGCCGGACTTCAGCGCATGTTCTCGGTGCAAGGGCTGTGGATGCTGGCTAAAGGACTTTTGAAGGTGGGGATTATTGGTGTGGCGGCTGGGGTGACCATTGCCTCCCAATTGCATGCCTATGGCCAGCTTCTGGTGATGCCGCTCGGTCAGGCTCTGGCCGAGTCAGCCAGCCTCTTGACCGGGGTGCTGACCCGCACAGCGGCTGCCTTCTTTCTGATCGGCGCGATAGATGCCTTCTATCAGTACCGCTCTTTTCAGCAGAGCCTGAAGATGTCCACGCAGGAAGTCCGGGACGAAATGAAGGAAACGGACGGCAATCCCGAGGTCCGCGGGAGGCGCCGGCAGATGCACCGACGCTTTATTCAGACGGGGATGCGGGAAGTGAAAAACGCCTCCGTGATGGTGACCAACCCCACGCACTACGCCGTAGCCCTAAAGTGGGATGAGATGACCATGCCGGCGCCGCAGGTTATCGCCAAGGGGGCGGACGAAACGGCACTGGCGATGCGCGAGATTGCCTACGAGCATTCCATCCCCATTGTGGAAAATCCCCCCTTAGCCCGGGCGCTGTATTTAGTACCTTTGGGCGAGACCATTCGCGAGGAGCACTATCAAGCGGTGGCTGACATTCTCGCCTTTATCATTCGGCGGAGGCAGGGACGATGAGATGGAATGCCCGGGCTATCATGCGGGAAGGGTTTGTGCCGGTCGCAGCGATTATCGCCATCTTAATGCTGGTCATCCCGGTTCCGCCGTGGATACTAGACTTCTTCCTGCTGGTCAATATTGCGCTGTCGGTGACGGTCTTGGTGAGCACCATGTTTATCGACCAGGTGCTGGATTTGTCGGTTTTCCCTTCCTTGTTGTTATTGACCACGCTGTTCCGGCTGGCATTGGAGGTGACCGCGACCCGGTTAATTTTATTGCGCGGCGACCCCGGCGCGGTGATCCAAACCTTTGGTCGGATGGTGGTTGGCAACAACGTTGTTGTAGGGATTATCATTTTCATCATCTTGATTGTGATTCAGTTTATGGTCATCACCCGCGGTGCTGAGCGCGTATCGGAAGTTGCCGCGCGCTTCACGTTGGACGCCATGCCGGGCAAGCAGATGGCCGTGGATGCGGAGCTTAACGCCGGATTGATCAAAGAGGACGAGGCCAAGCGGCGTCGGCAGGAGATTGAGCGCGAGGCTGATTTTTATGGCGCCATGGACGGTGCGTCCAAGTTTGTTCGTGGGGATGCCATGGCCGGCATTGTGATTGTTCTCATCAACATCGTCGGCGGCCTCATTATTGGGCTGGTGCAGCGGCATCTGGCGATTGGCGCGGCTGCTAGCACTTATACCATCCTCACCGTCGGGGAAGGGCTCACCACCCAGATTCCCGCGTTGCTGCTGTCCACCTCGACCGGTATCTTGGTGACCCGGTCAGGGGGAACTGGGAACACGCTGAACACCGATGTGCTGTCGCAGCTGACAGCCCTTCCCCGGGTGCTGTACATCGTCGCCATCGTCTTGGGATTGCTGGCCATCTTCACCTCGCCGTGGATTCTCTTGCCCATGGGCGGCGTCGTGTTTTATCTCGCATGGCGAATGGATGAGAACCAAAAGAAGGAAAAGGCGGCATCCGAAGAGAAGAAGCGTGTCGAAAGCGCAGCGGCGCAAAATCGACCGGAATCGGCACTAAATCTCATTGGCAGCGACGCGGTGGAATTGGAAGTCGGTGTGGGATTGGTGCCTCTGGTCGGCGGACAGGCGGGGAACGATTTGCGCGAGCGCATCTCGGCGTTGCGACGGCAGATTACGGTGGAGTTGGGGCTGGTGATTCCCCCCATCCGGGTGCGAGACAACCTGGAACTCGCCCTCAATCAATACCGCATTCGCATTCGCGGGGCCGAGGTGGCGTTGGCGGACGTGCGGCCGGATCGATTTTTGGCGATGGGAGGTGGCGATTTGGGGATTGAGGCGGCAACGCCGACGCAAGATCCCGTGTTTGGCCTGCCGGCATTCTGGATTCGCGAGGACGCGCGTGACCGGGCGGAGATGGCAGGGGCGACCATCATCGATCCGGGTTCGGTGATGGTGACGCATCTCGCGGAGATTATTCGCCGACACGCGTACGAGATTATCGGGCGTCAAGATGTCAAACTCTTAATTGACCATGTGCGGCAAACCCATCCGGTGGTCGTGCAGGAATTGATACCCGATCTATTAAGTCTCGGAGAAGTGCAGCGGGTGTTGGCCAATTTGCTGCGCGAACGGGTTTCGATCCGTGACCTGCCGACAATCTTGGAGGCTTTGGCGGATCGGGCCCGGGTGACGCGCGACATCGACGTGTTGACGGAGGCGGCGCGGCAGGCGATTGGCCGCCACATTACGCGGGGCCTCATGCGTCAAGGCGTGTTGCACGCGCTGGTGTTGTCGCCCGAGGTTGAGGCGGAAATCCGGAGCTCGATTGAGAATACGGATCAAGGTAATTATTTAAATTTGGACCCGGCCAAGGCCCAGCAGATTTTTCAGAGCATCCGCGATTCCCTCACCAAGCTTCCGAACGGCGCACCGCCGACCATCATTACTTCGCCGCTGGTGCGGGTTTATTTGAAACGGTTAACGGAGCGCATGTGGCGGGACCTGTCGGTTCTGTCGTATGCGGAGTTGGGGACTGATATTTCGGTGAAAACGGTGGGAGTGGTATCCATATGATCGTCAAGCGGTATTCCGGGCGCACGGCAGAAGAAGCCTTAGCCATGGCTAAGCTGGAACTCGGTGACGACGCCATTATTCTGTCGTCCGGGAAAGCCCGCGATCATTGGTGGAAGTTTTGGCAAAGCGGCTATCAAGTGCTGGTGGCGACCGACTATCCGCGCCGAAATGGCGCGGCGTCCTCCAAGGAGGCAGCACCGACCGTGCTGGCTCCGGCAGCCGGACCCGTGGTGGAGGTGGCCCATCCGCCCCTGGTTGAGCCTCCGCCGCTGCCCGAGGATCCCCGCCTCAGCCAAGTGCTCACCCTGTTGGAAGGCATGGGAGAGCGGTTAGAGCGGATGGAGGGTTTGGGAGATGACCAGACGCTAGAAGCGTATCAGTTCTTCTTGGACCGGGGCGTCTCAGAGGGTTGGTCGAGAAAATTAGCCGAGGCCGTGCGTGTGCGCCAACAGGAAGAGGAGTGCCCGCGCGAGCAGGCGATCCGCGAGACTCTCATGGAGCGATTGGGGCCTCCCGCTCCCATCGCGCTTGCTGAACCCGCCACGGTGTTGTTTGTCGGGCCGACGGGATCGGGCAAAACCACCACGATTGCCAAACTCGCCGCCTATTGCCATTTGGAACGGCAGAAGTCGGTGCTCTTAATCTCCACCGATACTTTTCGGGTGGCGGCCGTTGAGCAGTTGAAAACCTACTCGGAAATCATCGGGGTGCCGTTTCAAGTAGCGCTGAGACCCCAGGACATTCCTCACATTTTGAAGGACCGCAAGTGGGACGTGGTGCTGATTGATACGGCAGGCCACAGTCTTAATCATGCCTTGTACATGTCGGAAATTCGCACCATACAGCAACTGTCCCAGGCGACCGACGTGCAGCTTGTTATCCCTGCCACCATGGAAGCGGGCTTGATGTGCGAGACGGCCCAAGTTTTTGCTGACGGGTTGGATGCCAAAATCTGCTTTACCAAAATTGACGAGGTGCGGCGCCCGGGTGCGCTCTGGACGGCCGCGCTAACGCTTGGCTGGCCCCTGTCATATTTAACCGATGGCCAGAATGTGCCCGACGATATTCAGGCGGCGTTTCCGGAGACCTTGGTTAATCTGATGATGGGAGGGGAGCGCTGATGGCACATCAAGGCGATGCGCTGCGCAGCTGGGTTCGCTCCAAAACCGATCAAGCTACGCGTGAAGTACTCAATCAGCGGCTGCAAGGGGCACGAGTGATGGCGGTCACGTCGGGAAAGGGGGGCGTGGGCAAGTCCAGTCTGGTGCTGAATCTTGCCCTGGCGATGGCCGAACGGGGCCAACGCACCGTTATTCTCGACGCAGATTTGGGTTTGGCCAACATTAATATTATGCTAGGTTATGAACCGATATACACGCTATGGGATGTGGTTGAGCATCGCGTGACCTTGAAGGAGACGCTGCAAAACGCGCCCAATGGGGTTCGGATTATTCCGGGAGGTTCCGGCATCACGGAATTAGCGCGCCTCGACGCCGTGGAAATTTCACATATTATTGAAGGATTTCAAGAGTTGGAAGGCGAGTGCGACTGGCTCATCATCGACACCTCGGCTGGTATTTCGGACAGCGTATTGGCGTTCGTTCTAGCGGCCGACGAGGCATTGGTGGTGACCAACCCGGAGCCCACAGCACTGGCGGATGCCTATGGACTCATCAAGGCCGTCTGGGAACAGGATGGCCGGGTCGCGTTGAAACTCATCATGAACCGGAGTCAGAGCCGCGAACAAGGGACGCGCATGGGGAATAGGCTGACCGATTTGGCGGTTAAAGCGCTGGGTCAGCCGGTGGAATTTTTAGGGCTTGTCGCTGAGGATCCGGTGGTGGCCCGCTCGGTTATTCGCCAAGTTCCGTTTTTCTCTGCCTACCCCAATAGTGAGGCGGCGGGAGACATCGGGGATATTGCCGATCGGTTGCTACACCGGGTGCCGCCGCCCCGACGAGGCGGGTGGGGGGCTTTCGTTCGGCGGTTGGTGGAGAACTGGCCACGGGACATCAATCGGGAAACCATCTAGCCCGGGCTGAGGGAGGAACGGCAATGGACGCGCTCTATATCGCAGCGGCTGGGATGATTGGACAAAATCAGAACTTGGCCCTTGTTGCGGGCAATCTTTCCAATTCCCAGTCGCCCGGCTATTTGGCGGAAAGCGGTACGTTTGAAGCATTTCCGAGCGGTACGGTGGTCGAAAATGGTCGCAACCCCAAGGTGTTAGGTCAAAGTTCCAGCGGGGTGGCCTTTACCTCCGCTATTGACATGGCGGGAAGTGGGGTTGAGTCCACCGGCAACCCCAATAACGTGGCCATTTTAGGCAATGGGTTCTTTGTGGTGCGAACGGCAAACGGCATCGCCTACACCCGCGATGGGCAATTCTCTGTCGACGCCTTGGGCCGATTGGTG
Organism: Sulfobacillus harzensis; assembly: GCF_012933365.1. Classification (GTDB taxonomy): domain Bacteria; phylum Bacillota; class Sulfobacillia; order Sulfobacillales; family Sulfobacillaceae; genus Sulfobacillus_B; species Sulfobacillus_B harzensis. The sequence continues at coordinate 9,590 of NZ_JABBVZ010000039.1, forward strand.
ACCGCTCGAGGCGACTTGGTGCTGGGTAAAAATGGCCAACCCATTCACGTGAAAACAGGCCAGGGGTTCACTGTCAGCCCCACCGGGGTGATTACCCAAGGAACCACGACGGTCGGCGCGTTGGCGCTGACCAATTTGTCGCCCGTCGGCCTCAAGGCACTGGGCAACGATCTTTATACCAGCCCCACGCGGTTGCCGTTTACGGGACAGGTTCTTCAATCTGCTGTGAATAGCTCTAATGTCAATGTTGCGGATGAAATGGTGCAAATGATTGATGCGCAATCCCGCTATCAATCGCTGACGGAAATGGTGAATGAGGAATCCAAACGTCTATCGACCGCGGCCACGCTGGGGGTTCTGGCGTAGCGCGAGAAAGGATGCGCGATGTTCTCAGTACTTGGAATTGGATCTAACGGGCTGAATACACAAAGCGATGTGTTGAACGCGATTGCGTCCAACATTGCCAACGCCAACACGCCGGGCTATGGAAGCCGGGAGACGGCGGTGGCCAGCACAGGCAATGCCGTGGTGCGCCCTTCCGGCGCCAAATTGTTGGGTCAGACACTGGTCCCCGGCCTCACATTGAATGCCGGTGCCGCTCTGCAGGGCAATGTACCGGTGTTCGGCACCGGCATTCAACCTACCAGCACCCCGTCAAACTTGGCGATTCAAGGGGATGGGTTCTTCATGGTTTCCACGCCTAACGGCATCGCTTTCACGCGGGCTGGAACCTTCGAGATCGACTCGGGGGGCGAATTGGTGCTGCCTAGCGGGGCCAAGCTCTATCCGCCCGTCACCATTCCCCAGGGCGCGCAGTTTACCATCTCGGCTGATGGTGTGGTCACGATTAAAGGGGCCAATGGTCCCCAGGTGGTGGGGCAGGTCAAGCTGGCCTCCATCCCCAATCCGTCCGGCTTGGTCGCCCAGGGCAACAATCTGTATGGGTTGTCGGCCAATTCCGGCAAGCCCACGGTGGTGACGCCAGGTCAAGGCGGGACGGGCACATTAGCGCCGTCGGCTGTCAACCAAAGCTCCACCAATCTGGCTGACAATCTGGTGAACCTGGTGCAGGCAGAAACGGCCTATAGCGTCAACGCCAAGGTTATTTCCGTGGATCAACAGGTTATACAGTCGACGACGAATTTGCAGGTGTAGGGGATGCCATGTTGGCCTGATATTGAGCCAGCACGGCACGGACATAATGTTGCGTTTGCTGGTATGGAGGGATGCCGCCATATTCATCCACGGCCCCAGGACCGGCATTATATGCAGCCACGGCCAAGGAGAGGTTCTGGTGGAATTCTCCTAAGAGACTTTTGAGATACTCGGCGCCGCCCATTGCGTTTTGGGCGGCGTTTTCGGGGTTGACGCCCAATTGCGCGGCAGTCCCCGGCATCAGTTGCATAAGGCCAATGGCGCCTGCCGAGCTGACCGCGGCGGGATTGAGTCCAGATTCCACCGTTGCGACCGCCTTCAGCAGTGCCGGTGAAAGGCCTGTGGCGCTGGCGGCGGCGGCTAGCGCCCCATCCACTGTAGTTGAACCGGATGGGCTTGGGGTTGTGCTGGAAGAGGACTCCCCATTGAGGAGTGCCGCAAAGTTGGCGCCACTCGAACTGATTCCCGTAGCCATGGGGGCCACGAGGTCTTCCAAGAGCGTATTCAGGGCGATGAGCAGATAGGTGTCCACTTGATCCTCCTCTTCCCAGTGTACTGTCGGTCCCTTCCCAAGCGATAGTCTTTAGCGGGAATTTTGCTCGGGCAAAAACTATTGCGGCGCGAAGGAATTCCTCGAAGGGTGGCGAATTGTGGAATATATTAGCGGCCGAAATAAGCCGCAGGAATGAATGATAAAGAGGGATCCGGTTGAAGAAGATTTTGCTGTTTGTGATTGTCTTTATTGTTGGGCTGGGAGCGGGTGCCGCAGGCATTATCTTCATGGAGCCTTCGATGTTGAGCCATACACCGCCACCCGTGATCGAGTCCGTGCCTTTTAATCCTCAAACGGCGGTGCCGATCACGGAGACGGGGATTCAGTCCAATTTGGCCGGCAATACTCATTATGTGAGCTTTGATTTGGAGTTTGAGGTCATGCCGGCTGCTTTAAAGTCGGCAGGAGGTACGGCTACGGCCTCGAGCGGCAGTACAGGCACGGGTTCGGCGCTGTTGGACGCGAAGATTCGCAATCAACTTATTGCGTTGGCCCGGTCTACCCCGTATAGCGAGTTCACCAGTTCCGGCGGCATTACCGTGTTTAAAGACCAAGTGTCCACCATCTTGCAGTCTATTTTTGGTCCAGGATCGGTATCGGATGTGTACTTTTCCAATCTGTTGACGCAATAGTTCCGTTCGCGAGGAGAGGCCATGGGGCTAGTTCGAGAGCATGAAGGAGTTCGTCCATATGACTTTCAGCGTCCTCATCAATTAAGCCGGGGACAATTGGACGCTGTAACGACGGTCCTCACAACTTTTTGGCGCAGTGCCGCGAATGTGCTGGCCACTTATCTTCGCACCCCGGTCCAGCTGCAGCATATGACGGTGGAACAGGTACCCTACGAGGAAATGCTGCAGACAATAAAGGTACCGGCGGTTCTGGGCGTTTTCAATGCCGCTCCCAATCCCGGCAGCGCCATGATTGAGTGTGCGCCGATGGTGGCTTTGGCGATGGTGGACCGCTCGTTGGGCGGCCCCGGGGTTGGCGAAATGCCGTCCCGGCGCTTGACCGAAATTGAGCAGTCCATCATCCGCCGCCTCTTTGAGCGCATTCTGGCGGTATATCGGGATGTCTGGCAGCCCATGGCACCGATTGAACCCAAGATGCAGGCGATGGAGCATAACCCTAGTTTTGCCCAGGTGGCGGCCGAAGGGGATTTGGTGGTGGTGGCCCGCCAGCAGGTGGGTGTGGATGGTCATCGAGGCCACCTGGCTTTGGTTTGGCCCTATGCCAACATCGAGCCCTTAGCCGAGGCGGCGCTGAAATATCAGCTTATCCGCGATGGCACCATGGAAAACGTGGTCCCGAAACCGGAAGCCATGCTTCGTCATGTGGAAGCCGCCCCCGTGACCGGCAGCGTATTGTTAGGGCGGACAGACATCACGCTGGGCGACTTTAGCCAGCTCAAAGTCGGAGATGCGGTGATATTGAAGAATCGTTACGACCAGCCGCTCATGCTCCGCTTGTCCAATCGTGAAAAGTTCTTGGTGTTGCCCGGCAAGAGCCATGGGAAGTTGGCTGTGCGGGTGATTTCCCGAATGGAGGAAGAGTAATGGCAAAGAAGGCGGCCCGGCTAACCGCGGAAGAAATTCAGGCGTTGGTGGATGCCTCGGACACGTCAGAAGCGGCGGCAGAGGATGCGGTTGTCGAGGTCAAAAAGGTCGAATTTAGCGAGCTCGACGACCCAGGAACGGGGTCGACCCGTCCTGGCTCAGGTTCAGAATCGGTAGAATTTCTTTGGGACGTGCCACTGACGGTGGAGGTGGTGTTGGGCAGCACGGAAGTCACCGTCAAAGACGTGCTCGAAGTGGGGCCGGGTTCAGTCATTGAGCTCGATCGTGCCTATGGCGAGCCGGTCGATCTCTATCTGAATGGGCGGCTCGTGGCCCGCGGCGATGTGGTGATTATCGGTGAGCAATTTGGCGTCAAGATTACCGAGATTTTGGTGACGGGCGAGGAGATGGGTTCCCTTTCTCAGAATCCGTGAACTGGGCCAAATCGTCTGGCGAAATGGATTCCGCCGCTTCCCGGTTTTGACTCTGAGCTAGGACAATTTCCTCGCGCATAATGGTCACGTCCTTCGGCGCCTCGATACCCAGCTTGACTTGGTCGCCTTGAATGGACAGGACCACAATGCGAATGGTGCCCTCCTGCAGTTGGAGGGCTTCGTTTGTTTTACGGGTGAGTACCAGCATGACTCGGCGCCTCCGACGATGTTCCCTCCGGGAACAAGGGATATTGAACGGGATACGGCAAGGATAGCACAAATTGGCCACCGCGGCGGGTACGGCGATTAAAGACCAGAGGACTGCGGAGATTCATGCTGGGAGTGTGCCCATTGCCCATCGTACATAAACATAGAACGGCCCACTCGGAAGCCTCGCCGAGCGGTTCCGGCAACTCATTTGGAGGCAGTTGATATTCCGGGAAGCGCAAAAGAGGGTCGATGCAAATAAACGCCAGCGATGGCGTGGATACCGACTGCAAGTAGAGGAAGGGACTATTGGCTTGATGCGGCAAGAGCACAAACCGCCGCTCCTGAGGGAACCCCAAAATTTCGTAATCCACCATCAGAATGTCTGCGTCATCGATGGCAATGCGCCCATGAAAGCGCGTGTCAATTGTCGGCATGATAATCCTTTCTGTCCCGCCTAGGGATTGATGTAGTTCAAGAGCGATAGGGACAAAATTTTCGACCCGCTTTGCAAGGCGGCCTGATAGGCGTCTTCCTCCTGTGCCAGCTGGGTGGTGACTTGCGCCATGTTGGCGCCGGATGTATTGGCGATATTCTGACTAAGGTCAGAGGAGGCGTTTTGCAGTTGGGTCAGGGTGTTTTTTACCCGCGCCAACCGTCCGCCTTCCAGCGCTTGCGCACTAGTCAAGTTGCTAAGGTCTTGATTGAGACCCTTCAACATCCCCTTGACGGCTGTGGGCCCGCTTGAAATGTCCTGGGACAGCGTTCCCAAGTCTTGATAGGCCTGAAGAAGATAATTGACTGGGGCGGTGCTGGTGCCTCCTTGACCCACGTTTTCCCATCCTGTCAGGTTGACCGTCACGTTGGTGTTGGTGTCAATCCCAAAGGTCCGGGCATCCGTCGCCCCGGCAGGCCATGGATTGGTGGCTCCCGTTGAGCCGATAGGCGGGGTTTGGTCGTTATAGCCTGAGAAAATATAACTACCCTCATACTGAGTATTCAGCAGCTCGCCAAAGTTTTGCTGCAGGCCTTTTACGGTTTCCGCCATGGCGTTCAGGTCGCTGGGGTTGTTGGTGGAGTTGGCCGCCTGGGTAGCCGTCTGCAGGGCCTGATCCCATAGGGAAATCATGCTGCTGAGGACGCCGTTGGTTTGGTTAATCCAGCCTTCGGCAGCCTGAGCCGATTGAGTGTAGCCCTGAAGCTGACTTAAGGTATTGTTGAGGCCCAACGTGTTTTCGGCCGCAATGGGATTGTCTGAAGGCACCTGAAAGCTTTGCCCGGTCGACTCCTCCTGCTGTAACTGAGTGATTTGGCTCTCCTGGTTTTGGATGTTTTGCAGAAGGCTATTGGCTATGGTCATGGGTGTAACGTTCATCGAATTCCTCCTTTCTAGCCGACCGCCGACAAGAGACTTTGAATCATCGTCTGCTGGGTGGTGATGAGTTTAGCGGCCGCCTCATAGCTTTGCTGCTCTTGAATCATGTTGACCGACTGCTGATTTAAGTCCACGCCGGTGACCGAGGATAATTCGTTTTTCAGCGACGTCAGCGTGTTTTGGCTGTCGGTGGATAAGTTTGAGGCGTTTTGTCCATCAATGCCGACTTGTCCCACCACGGACTGGTAGTAGCCAGCCAGCGTGGTTGTAGAGTTGCCAATAGCCAATGAGGTATTGGAGAGGGTGTTGTACAAGCTTTCGGCATGACTTCCGTCACCGGGGGCATTAGAACTGGAGGCTGCCGCCAATTGATTCGCGCTGAGACTGCTGCTGACCTTAATGTCACTTGCGGAAATGGTCGGCGGTACCCCGGCTGGACCTGCGGCTGCCACGAAAAATGTCGCCCCGGGATTATTGTTCAGATCGTAGCCGGCCGCCTGCCCAGTGTTGACGGCGGTCGCCAGCGCTTGCGCAATGTTGTCCAGCTTCTGACCATATCCGGTAAGATATCCCGCCTTCAGGCCGCTCGACAGGCTTCCGTTAATGGAATTGGTGTATAAGAGTGCAATATTGCCAGCCAGCGATCCGGACTGAATTTGCACGTCGCTCCCGGTATCTTGCCATTGGGGTACGGTAATCTTCGTCGAACCGTAGGTTGAACTGGTCGCATTGATTTGGTAGGTTCGCTCCCCGGTCACCAACGGGTGCGATCCGATGTAGACGTCCAGGGAGTTGGCAGGACCGTTAGCATAGCTGACATGGACCAGTTTGGTCAGCTCGGTGAGCAGTTGCCCCCGTTGATCGAGAAGATCATTCGGTTGCTGGCCCGACGTGCTCACGGTGGCAATTTGGCCATTCAACTTCGCGATCTGCCCGGCCAATTGATTGACTTGGCTCACCTGGCTCACAATATTCTGATTGACGCCCGCCTCTTCGGTGGAAAGCGTGGTGGCCATGCTGTTTAATGTGGATGCCAAGGTTTTGCCGTCTTGAATGACGCTCTCGCGGGCCGACAAACTTTCTGGATTCTGAGAGAGCGTGAGCCAGCTTTGATTAAACTGATTCATCATCTCCGCGAGCCCCCCGTTTTGGGGCTCTTGAAAAATGTTTTGCACCTGATTCAAACCCTGGCTTAAGGCCGTGGCGTAGCTTTCCGCGCTGGTCTGATTGCGCACGCTGGAGGACAAAAAGGCATTGGTTGCCCGAGTCACCGCGGTGGCGGTAACCCCGTTGCCAATTAGTGTCGTGGGCATGACCGCATCCGGTGCCGGCGCGTTTTCGGTCAGATTGACCGATTCTACGTGGTAGCCAGGAGTGGTGGCATTGGCCATATTGTTCCCGGTTACGTCCAATGCCAATTGTTGAGCGGCAATCGCTTGCGAAGCGATGCCAAGCACTTCAAAACCCATCCCGTGACCTCCTTGTCACTTTAAACCCCGATATCCAGCCCGGTTCGTTGGTCGGGCTTAATGCCGACCAACGCTTTGAGATAGGCGATGTAGCCGAGATGCTCTTCCAATAAATTGCCGAGGTATTCTTCGCGATTCGCCCAACGGGTGATATGGCTCGCCAACTCCGCCCGCTCCTCCTCAGTCATGGCTGCAATTTCAAAAATCTCCGCATTAATGCGGTACATGGGGTCAATCTGCTCTTGCAGCAAGTCGACCAACTCTGCTGACTTTCGACCAAGGACCGCCTGAATCTTTTTCTCGGTGATCCGTTCCAACTCCTCGAGGTCCCGCAAAACTTGGGGAAACTTTTTCGCCGTCATCGGCCTCACATCCATAAATCCAACAGCAGGCCTCGAATGGCGTCCAGTCGTCGAGCCAATTGGGTTGCGGGGTGGCGCAGCCGGATATCCTCCAAGAGGTCATCCAGTGCGCGATTAATCTGCACGATATGGACCATTTGCCGAAACCGGCCTTTAGGTGACCAATAGGTGGACGACTTGGCCTGATGGCGCACGAGAGCCTGATTAAGCAAATCGCGTACCGTATCTAAATATTGGCTGATGTGCGGGTCGGTGGGGTTGTCCAGCACCATCCCCTCAGACTGCGACAATTGCTGCCAGAGCGCTTCTTCTGCTGGCAACAGGCGAACAGATGCGGAACGGTCGGAGGATTCCGATGCAGGAGTTCGAGATACGACGTCGGCCGTATGAGAGGAGTCGGCGACAACATTGAGTTTGATCGACATGAGACGCACCACCTTGTCCCTATTCTAAAGGCAAGCGGTGCGTCTCATCGAAGAATTACGGGTAATTCCCCTCTTTTTGGCTTAGCCAATCATGGATTCATTTCCTGATTGCGCTCGCCAATACATCTGCACGGAAACAATATGTTCATCAATTTCCTGACTGAGACGGATGACCTCAGGATCCAGATTCCCACGCTGCGCGGCCAACATCCACATGCGGTGCTTGAGCTGCTTAATCTGTTCGATGATAGAGCGGTATTCCGATGCGGTGCGAATAGATCTCATGGATGCTTGTCCCCCGTTGAAGAAAGTACGGCTATTGTATCGCAGCCAGGGACAGCCAACAAGATTTTCCAAAAAAGGATCATTCGACTATTTTCGCGTCGGGCTCCAGCGTCTGACCTGATCCCGCATCCAATGCGCCATCAGCTCCGGACTTGTGACGCCGGCTCGGCGAGCTTCAGCCCGAAACTGATCGAAGAGCGCGAAAACTTGTTCCCGCTGGGTTTGGTGTTCGGGCGTCGTCTCAATGCGCAGTTGGTATCCGCGTTCCGTCCTATCGACGGCAAATTCGATGCCTGCTAAGCGAGCCTTCTTTTCCATCGTTCACCCTCCCTGCAAGTGCCGGGTATTAGTGCTTTGATTTTAGTGTATCATAGGAGCAGGGAATGATGATTCTCTGGATAATTTTTGTCCTTGACACTCATTCGGGAAGCCGATAATATATCTAGTGTTCCCGATGAGGCGTCACATCGCGGGGTAGAGCAGCCAGGTAGCTCGTCGGGCTCATAACCCGGAGGTCGCAGGTTCAAATCCTGTCCCCGCAACCAACGGCGGCGTAGCTCAGTTGGTTAGAGCACACGGTTCATACCCGTGACGTCGGTGGTTCGAGTCCACCCGCCGCTACCAACTCAACCTTCATACGGGCCATTAGCTCAACTGGCAGAGCAGGGGACTCTTAATCCCAAGGTTGTAGGTTCGACCCCTACATGGCCCACCATTTGAAACCCGCATCCGCAATGGATTGCGGGATTTTTGTATTGCAGCGGGCGCAGAAATGGGTGAACGGTGTTTTAGCCACCTTTGGAGACGTCCCAATCTGAGAAAGGGCCTGGACGGTTTTGCTAAGTGTGAATTCCAGACCCTTCTTTGGCGTCATCCGCTGGGTGATGGCTGCCCCAACGAACGTATTTAGTGTTGCAGAGGCGGGCTGTCCCGTTGGGGATCGGATTGCATGACGGCGCGAATTTTTCCCGCGGTCATTCCCATCATACGGAGTCCTGCTTGGACATCCTTGTCCATCATCAGCCGCATGAGACCCCCGAGTCCCCCTAATCCCGCGGTGTCGGCGTGTGTGACATCGCCCAACTCGCGGGACAGCGTCCGAATGGTGGCGGGGACGTTATTGTGGCGCGCTTTTTCGAGCGTTGCCAGCGCCACCATATTGATGTTTTCTTGGGTTAAAACCGACGCCATCATATCGATGACGGAGCGGATTTGCGCCAGAACGCCTTTCTCGTGCCATTCCGTCAGCAGTTCGAGGACCTCACGCACCGCAGCGAGCGTATTCGATGGGGCTAAGGTCATGAGCGAGGCCAGGTAATCAACCGAGACCGCGCCCATGGGGCCGTCCAGGGCGCGATCAAAGACCGCGACGATTTCGCCCAAGCGTGCCAGGCCCCGCCATTGGTCGTCCGATAGAGGAATGGATGGCGTCTCGCCCGTCGATGTGAACGTGGTACTCATACGCCTACTTCCTTTCCCAGCATTTCCGCAAAGAAGTCAGCCGCGGGCAATCCCCACGGGGGGACCTTGCCCTTGGTCCGGAAGAACATGTCCTTGTACTGTAACTTCAACAGGAAGGGGATATGGCCCATCCGAAAGATTTCTCGATCGCCGCCATACCAGGTGTTGGAGCTGATGTAGAAGGCTTCATTGTGGCCCATGTCGCCGATACAATCGACGATGGGATTCATGCGCTCCTCCCCTGGGGCAATGTGCATAAGCCCCAAGTCTTGGCAGATCTGCCGGGCTGCCACCTCGGCGCCCATGTGAGCCAAAATGCCCAGCTTCGGCACGGTGACGGCTGCCGCGTCTCCACACGCGAAGACGTTGGCATAGCGGGGATTGCGCATGGTCATGTCGGTTTCCACAAATCCGACGTCGTCGGAGATGGGCAAGTTCTGAAGGAATTCGTGCGGCACCCAATCCGGAAAGATAATTTTCAGTTCGGCCTCGATGCTGGGGCCCTCGACAAATTCAATCCCGTCCTGCGTAATCCGGCGGATATCGTAGGTCTTGTTGACGTAGTGGTAGCCCATCTTTCCGGCTAAACCCAACAGCGTTTTCACAATCCCCATCCCAGCATCCTCGGCAATCCATTCGGCCGGGGTAAACACGGTGACATTAGACGGACCGCCAAAGTTATGCGTTTGGAGCCAACGCCCGATGCTGAGCGTGACCTCCACCGGGGGGCCCTCGCAAGCGGCTTCGGCTTGCGGTACGTATTGATGCGATCTACTGCCTTGGTGAAATCGTGCCGAACCAACCGCCACCGGTCCGCCCTGGTATTCGGAATAGAGATAGCGGCGCAATTGGTTGCCGTAATAGGTATCACTGACGGTATGGCCAAATTCGGCAAATCCCTCGATTTGATCATACGCCAAGCGTGCGCCGACGGCGATGACGACATAGTCATACTGGAGCTTGGCCGTCGCGCTCCCGAGCCGTTCGGTCGGCAAGAATTCAATGGTGCGAGATTCCACGTCGATGGATTGCACATCCCCTTGGATGAAATGCAAATCGTCCTCTTTCATGGCGGGCTCGAGGGGCATATGCATGGAATAAAGGGGATCCCGGTTTTCTAACACTTCAATACCGATATTGGGGACGAACAGCAAATAAGGCTTCCGATCAATGACGGTAATATCCACGGCATCTTTGCCGTATTCCCGGATCTTTTGTGCGGCGCCAAGTCCGGCAAAATTCGACCCAAGCACCACGATGTGGGGTTTTGCCATATCCTCACCTCCACCGTTTGTGTGCCCCGTGGGTTCCCATGATAGTCTGGTATTCCCTGGAACCATTAGCGTTCGGGCACATTTCTGGTTGCCGCATGATCCACGGACACCCGGAGCATCGACAGGTACCTAGAGAAGCACTCCTGTCGAACTGATGGCTATGCCGGTCCCCAGCGCTTAAAGCACGGTCAAGCAGACCGGTATAAAAACAGCTGTCTTCCCCATAGCCTTCGTCTACTCAGGCTGCACGATGCCGTCCTCCGATGGGTTCAGGTGCGCCTCGTTGGCCTCGGGGCCCAATCGGATGAACTTCAACAAGAGGCCAACTTCAATAATGCCCATAACCAAATAGAGGAGGGTAAAGCCGATGAAGGTGATGGCCACCTCATAGATGGGGACAGTTGGAGAGACGCCGTTGACGGTTTTTTGTAGCCCAAAGACAATCCATGGTTGACGCCCGACTTCTGTCATAACCCACCCCGCGATGTTGGCCAGAGACGGGAGAACAATGGACCAGGTCATGAGTTTGAGAAAGCCTGGGCGTTCCACCAATCGGTGGGTGCGTAGAAGCCATAAGCCCCACACAGCCACCACGGCCATCACCATGCCGATTAAAATCATGAATCGGAAACTCCAATAGGTCGCGAGGATTGGCGGAACATAGTAGCCGGGACCATAACGATGCACATATAGGTGCTGCAGGGTGGAAATGCCCCGGACCTGGCCTGTCAGCCGGTTGTAGGCGAGGATGGACAGCATGTAAGGAATCGGGATCGAGAACCAAGTGTGGCGGGTCACGGGATTGAAAAAGGAAACAATGCTCCAGGAGGCGTGTAGCCCACTGTTGTTCCACAGCGCCTCCGAGGCCGCCATTTTCATCGGCTGGGCAAAAATCAAATGCTGTGCCTGGTCATGCCCCATGATAACCACGAGAACGCTGCCAACCGCTGCCACTAATAGGCCGAGAGTCATGGCGGGCGTAAACCAGTCCCGGTATTTCTTCTGAGTGCGGACGAAGTAAGCGCTGATGGCGGCCACAAAGAAGCCGCCAGTTGTCAGGGCGGCCGCTTCCACGTGGGGGAATTCGACCCAAAGCTGTGGATTTCCCAAGAGAGCGAAGAAGTTGGTCATGGCGGCATGACCCTTAATCATTTTGTAGCCCACCGGTTCCTGCATAAAAGAGTTGGCTGTTAGAATCCAGAAGGCGGAGAGGCTGGTGCCAATCGCCACGAGCCACATCGACCATGCATGCATTCGAGGCGACACGCGGTCCCAGCCAAAGATCCAGATGCCGATAAAGGTCGACTCCATGAAGAAAGCCGCTAGGGCTTCGACGGCCAGCGGAGCGCCGAAGACGTCGCCGACAAACCGTGAATAATTGGACCAGTTCATGCCGAACTGGAATTCCTGCAAGATGCCTGTGACAACGCCCACGGCGAAGTTAATCAAAAAGAGCCGTCCGAAGAAATCCAGCACCTTGCGATCTTCCGTGCGCCGCGTTTTCCAGTAGCGGGTTTCGAGAATGGCGAGCATAAAGGCCATGCCGATGGTTATGGGCACAAATAAAAAGTGATAAATGATCATGGTGCCAAATTGCAGGCGGGCCAGTCCAACATCGGTCATCATGCATGACTCCCTTGCCGAATATCGTGGATAGCGTCTAGCACTTGGGGCGTGGAGTTCCTTCAATTGGCACGGTCAATCCGCGAGCCGCGCCATTAGTAGTGCCAGGTGTCTTTAAACGAAACACGCTGTCGAAAGACCCAATACGTCCACGCTTGGTACGCCAACACAAAGGGCAATACGGTCACGGCGACAATCGTCATGACCCGAAGGCTGTAAGTGTTGGATGCCGCATTGTAAATCGTCAGACTCCAACGGGGATTAAGGCTGGAAATCATCACCCGCGGGAAGAGGGCCAAGAACACGCTAATCGTAGAAAGGACAATGGCTAAGGCGGTCGTAAAGAAGGCCCATTCACGATGCCGGCCGGGCAGCAGGAAGCGGACGGCGATGATGCTGGCACCTGCCAGAACCGGAATGGGGCCGGGATCGACGCCCAGCGTGTGCGCGAAATTGGCATAGAGATAACTCATCGCGACAAAGGCAAAGTACATCAAGGTCGCCCATCGTCCCGCCTGGTAGGCGACCTTATGGGCTCGCTCAGCCAGCTCTTCGGGAGCCTTCAAGTCCAAATATAATGCGCCGTGCAGGAGGAACAGCAGCAGCGTGGCTAAGGCGCCGACAATGGCGTAGGGATTGAGGAGGGTCAAGAAATTGCCGACATAGTCCATGTGTTGATTAATGGGAACCCCGTGCAGGAGATTGCCCATCGCGAGCCCCCAGACAATCGGCGGAATGATGCTGCCGACGACAATCATGGCGTCCCAGCGTGTCCGCCATTCGGGACGGGCGTCCTTGCTGCGAAATTCGAGTGCGACACCCCGCAAGATGAGCGCAGCCAAGAGCAGGGCTAATCCCAGGTAAAATCCACTGAACAGCGTGGCATACCAGTTGGGGAAGGCGGCAAATAGTGCACCGCCGGCCGTGATTAGCCACACCTCATTAGCGTCCCATACCGGTCCGATCGTGGCAATAATGGCTCGGCGTTCCTGATCGGTGCGCCCAATCCAAGGAACCAGCATTCCTACCCCGTAGTCGAACCCTTCAAGTACAAAATACCCAACAAACAACACCGCGATAAGCACAAACCAGATAGCCGGCAGCGACACCCGGAGCGCCTCCCTTTAAGCCTTTTGCAGTTGTCGTTTAGGGTGGCCCGATTCCATGGGATTAATGCAAAATCTTGGATGCTGTAGTTAGGGAGGGCGCCAATTCGCGATGGATGGTTGATAGGCAAGGCATCGAGGCCGCGTTGACGAAGGTATCCAGCCTGCGTTGAAGCCCGTGGGACAATGCCGTCACTTGGACACACCGCGGTGCATCGGGCCTTATCTGGGCGATTTGGCGCATAGAAGTTCGAAGCGCGTCTCGATTCAGAGCCGATGGGCATTGTCTCGGGACGGGCTCGGGTGGCTTCCGTCGCCTTCATGAGGTTAAGGAGTCATCCCTTGATGCCATGTGTGCCGACAATAAAGCGAGGCGTAAAAGGCTCTGCGCAACGGGATGAGAAGCCACCTGCCGCGGTGTGCCATGGTCGACGATGCGACCATCCATTAAGACAACCACCTCGTCCACTAAATCGAGGTTAATGGCGCTATGGGTAATCCAGAGCACCGAGCGTCGGCTGGCCCATTGCATGAGGTCCTCCATCACGGTGCGCTCGCTAATCGGATCTAGACCTTCGGTGGGCTCATCGAGCAGCAGGATCGGTGCGTTCTTAAGAACCGCACGGGCAATGGCTAAGCGTTTAATTTCACCGCCTGACAGGGTGGTGCCGCGCTCACCTAAGAGGGTGTCCAACCCTTTAGGCAAACGATTAACCAGCGCAAGCATGCCCGAAAGACGGAGAGCCTCCAATAGGGCGTCCTCTGAGGCATCAGGGGCGGCCAGCTGCAGATTGGCCCGCAGGGTGTCGTGAAAAATATGCGGGAATTGATTCACCACCCCAAACAAGCGGCGAGCCGCTTCGGTGTCCCATTCCCTGAGCTCCGTCTGGTCCAATTGGATGCTTCCCTCGTTGTAGGCTAAGAGGCTAGCCAACAGATTGACCAAGGAGCTCTTTCCCGAACCATTGGGTCCAATCAGCGCCACGTGTTGCCCCGGGGCTAACGTCAGGGTTACCCGGTCCAGAATCGGTTGGACGCGGTCTCCCAGGACAAGGCTCACGTCTTTGACGACTAAGGCGGGGACTTCCGGCGGTTTTTGCGATCGTCCCTTTCCGTAGCTTTGGGATTCTTCGCGGCTTCTCAGTTCCCGTATGCGCGCTGCCGCCTGAGCCAAACCGCTGACGTCTTGAAAAGCGCTCGGAAGACCCGAGACAATTTCGAAGCTCGCCAATGCCAACAGGGCGACAACCGGTACGAAAATGGGCCGCAACTGATGCCGCTGTGCTTCCATGATGCTGACTTGCAAGACCACCCACATTCCGGCCCAGGTGACAAATAGCGACGTCGCGCTGAAGAGTCCAGTGATGCGGATCAGATGTCGCTTCGCTTCGTGCAGGCGTTGTTGCAGCTGGTCGACATGCCTTTTTGCAAAGCCTTCCAAGTGGAGCGCGCGGATATCTGTCGACCCATAAAGCAACTCCACCAACGCTGCCGTCAGACGTCCTTTTAAATCGACTTGTTGCGCGCGGGATATTTTGGCCATGCGAAAAGCGCTCCAGGAGAGCAGGGTGGCGGATACGACCAGCATAACGGTTAGACCGAGGGCAATCAGCGGGTTTAACCAAAGGCCAATGGCCAGCACCATGAGAAGTCCGAGAATCGCTATGATGACGGGTTCAAAGAATCCGATTATGAGGTTCTCAAGACTGTCCACGTCGTGGCCGAGGCGGCTCAGAATCTCGCCGCTGCCTCGGCCCTTGAGGACGCTCCACGTTTCCCGCTCGATTGCCTGATACAGGTGGGTTTTGAGATCGCGGAGCCAACGCAAGGTAACGTCATGAGCAAAGTACCGATCGAGATAACGAAATGCGGCCCGGGCTGTTCCGAAAAAACGGACCGCGACAATGGGGGTCCATAAGAGAAGGATGGTGCTCGGGTGTTGGGCAGCCTTGGCGATGAGGTAGCTGGAGGTTGACTGCAATCCCAAATTCATGGCCACGGTCGCGGCGCCGAACAGGAAGGCTAATCCGATTAAGGATCTATAGCGCCGGGTCAGCTTGATAAGCGGCATATTGAGACTCCCTTCCTCGGTAGGCGTCCACTAGAGCACGGTACAGCCCATTCTGTTTGGCGAGTTCTTCTGGGGTCCCCCATTCGACAGCTTCGCCGTTTCTAAGTACCAGCACCCGATCGGCATTAGCGACGGTTGTCAACCGGTGGGCGATGGTAATGGCCGTTCGCCCCTGACGAAGTTCGTCCATGGCCCCCAGCAAGGCCTCCTCACTGACCAAGTCAAGGTTCTGGGTTGGCTCATCAAAGATGACGATGGGGGTATCCAATAAAAAGGCGCGAGCCAAGGCAAGCCGCTGGCGCTGTCCTCCGCTCAGCCGAAGTCCTTCCTGGCCAATTTCGGTATCCCATCCCTTAGGAAGGCGTTGGATGAAATCCCATGCTCCGGAACGGACGAGCGATGCTTGGATTTCAACCCGGGTCGCCTTGGGGGCGACCCGCTGGAGATTGTCGAGTATGGTGCCCTCAAAGAGATACGGATGCTGGGTAACCCAACTCATCTGTCGTCGCCACCAAGCGATATCCAAGGTTTCAAGGGGAACGCCGGCAACCTGAATCGCCCCGGAAAAGGAGGTCGCACCCAGCAATAATTGAATTAAGGTGCTCTTTCCCGAACCGCTGGGACCGACGATGGCCAAGTGGTCGCCTTCGGCCAGCGAGAGGGAAATATCATGGAGCGCCGGCATCGATTGCCCAGGATAGGTATAGGAGACATTCTGCCA
Organism: Sulfobacillus harzensis; assembly: GCF_012933365.1. Taxonomy (GTDB): domain Bacteria; phylum Bacillota; class Sulfobacillia; order Sulfobacillales; family Sulfobacillaceae; genus Sulfobacillus_B; species Sulfobacillus_B harzensis. The sequence continues at coordinate 25,667 of NZ_JABBVZ010000039.1, forward strand.
AACCAGGGTCCAGGGGCCGGGGTCTGCCAATCGGGTCTCGCCCCCCGGGGCGATGGCCGGAGAAGCGTCTAGGAGGTCAAATATCTGTTGAGCCGCAGTTGCGCCCTTCAGCCCCTCGTGAAACTTGGCGCCCAAGTTGCGCCAAGGGATATAAAACTCGGGAACCAGCACCAACACCATGAAGGCGGTTTCAAAAGACAATGCGGCGTGGATGAGGCGCAGTCCGATGGCCACTGCAACAAAGGCCATGCTTAATGATGCGATGAGTTCCAGCACCATTCCGGATAAAAAGGCTATCTGAAGTGTTGCCATGGTGGACGCCCGAAAGGCTTCGCTCTGGCGATAAATCGTGTTGGTCTGTTCGCGGCTGCGACCAAAGAGTTTCAGGGTATCGAGCCCGTGCAGAACGTCCAGGAAGTGACCATTCAACTGACTCATGAGCACGACTTGCTGCTTTGATTTTGTTTCGGCTTGTCGGCCAATGAGGTACATGAACAGGGGAATGAGGGGCAACGTCAGCAATATGAGCAGTCCGGATATCCAATCATGGACCATAACGCCAATCCATACGATCGCCGGGACGGCAGCAGTAACAATGACTTGCGGGAAGTATTGCGCGAGAAACACCTCGAACTCATCGATGCCTTGGATCGCGAGTGTGGTGAGTGCGCCGGTCTCGGCTCTGGCATCCGCCATCGGCCCCGCTTGAAGCAAAAATGCTACGAATCGTTGCCGAAGTTGCATCTGGGACAAATCAGCACCGCGAAGGGCCCAGTTTTCGTTGGCGCCAGCTAAGAGGGCGCGGAGGGCGATTGCGGCCAACAGCATGATGGATGGAAAACGGACCGCAGCGAGGGTGGCATGACCAATATACACCTGGCTTACGACATGGGCGAGCAACGCTGCCTGCGCGACACTCAGGATGGCGGAAAGGGCCCCGCCGATGGCCAGTTGCACCATAAGTTGTCGGGCTGCATGAATACGCCTAAATAAGCGGAAATCCATCGTCCTGCCTCCTGCGCGCCCCCATTTATTGGGATGGCTGGGCTTCATGGACTTCAGTGTTTCCCCTCACCCTTCGATATATAAGCGTTTGGGAGGGGGGTGACTGAACGTCGGCGGCCCGATCCTTGGACACCAATCAAGGTCAGCAATAAGGACAGCTTCTTTGAAGAAGAGGGGGGTTGGGGCGTGGAGGATCCAATGCTGGGCAACCTACGAAGGTGAGGAATGGGGAAACCCTCCGAGCGATACAAAACAAGGGCAGGTGTCTCGCAGAGACACACTGCCGCGGTGAAGCCAACCCGTTAGGGCTGGAGAACGGAGTATAGAACGGTGCGCGAGAGAGCATGGCCCAACGAGCTTCTGGAGGGATCGGATTTAACTGGGCCACGCTTGTCGGGAATGCTTCACATTGGCTGCCTCGCCACCTTTAAGGCCGATGCCCTTTGGACCTTGTTTCTTGACGAGAACGGGACTTTCTGTAACTAGTCAGCCAATGATACCGAATCCTGAGTCTCCCGGAAGTTTCTGTGAACAATGGGGGTACGTGTTCCGGGGGTAATGAGAGAAATCCCAACCGTGAGTACGATGTTGACCACGAGGGCTAAAAGTCCGAGATTGAGACCCCACGGCTCCATGTGGCCAAAATACATGGCCAAGGCAGCCACATCGCCGCCAACCAGTCCTATGCCGACGCCGATGGGGGTGGCTTTCCGCCAGAACAACAAAGCCATCAAGCCGGGGAAGAATTGCGTGAACCCATAGTACGCCGTATTAATCAGGTTCAGCATCAGGGTGGGGGTCAACACTGTGAGGAGAATACTAATGAACAGATAAATGCCCACGGCAACCTTGGTCCAGCGCTGTACGGTCGATTCCGGTGCGTCCGGCGCCAGATATCCATTAATGAGATTCTTCGCGGCCACCGAGGAAATGGCCAGACTGACGCCGGCCAGCACGAGAATAGCGGACAGAGCAGCTCCAGCGGCAACCACACCCACAAGCCACCCAGGCAACACGTGCATGGCGGCCGCGATGAACGAGAGGTCCGGATTCTTATTCAGTCCCGTCAGGTAGGCCAGACTGAAGAACGCCGAAATGATCAGGAAAGGATACATAATCATGTATAGCGGCATGACCATCTGCGCCTTCTTGACTGCGGCTTTGGACTTGGCAGTGAAGTTGTACTGAATGCCAAAAGGGCTGGTATAGAAGCCCAGGGCCTGAAATACAATCGTGGACAGGACGTAGGGCATGGCGTTTTTGGGACCGGATTTGGGTACGGTCAGGAATGTGGGGCTTACGCGCGCGACATGGTGGAAAATCGGTATGACACCTGCGGCGATGATGATGACCGCAATACCAACGATAAGGATGGAGGCGATCAACAGGGTGTCTTTCAAGATGGAAACCATAGCCGGTGCTCGCATGCCGGCAATTAAAATATAGCCAAAGGCCAAGGCCCCAGCTAGTGTGAGTCCCAATGCCGGATTCAAATGCGGTGCGAAGGCTTCTAGCAGAACTTCGAGTCCGGAAAATTGCAACTGGCCCCAAGGGATCACAAAGATAAGTGATGCCAGCGCGACCACCAGCATCAATCCACGGCTTTTGAAGTGACGGTAGAACAGGTCTGGTCCGGTTTCGGCGCCGTAAAGTTTCCCCGCCTGCCAAAGTAAAGGATTGATAAAATAACCTACAGGATAGGCGAGCAGAATATACCCGAGAAACCATACGGCATATACAGCTCCGCCGGCGTAGATGCCGCCCGGAAACCCAATAATCGTGCCAATGCTGTAGATTTCGCCGACCGCCAGCAAGTAGAAGAGCGGGGTGCCCAACGACCGTCCGGCTACCAAAAAGTCCTCAAGCGACTGTGACTTTCGGTTCCTACGCGACATCCAAGCCAAGAGCAGTGATACCAATAAGGCGAAGATGAGTACGGCGAAAGCCATAAGTATCAGTCCTCCGTTCGACTTGTTTGGGGATTCCGTCCTTCTAAAAGCCACGCGAAAAACAGGCATAGTGCCGTAAGTGGAAACCAGAGGAACATCCAGAAGTAAAGAAACGGAAAGCCCAACACGAACGGATGAACCCGGTCGTACCAGGGAAATAGCGCAACAATCGCAGCAAACGGAACGACCAGCCCAATTAGTACGGCGAAAATGCGATTCATAATCACCCTCCTTACTTTGGGGATGTCAGGACTCCCAGACCGTTTCGCCTGCCACGAGAGTTCGCAGGACATTCGTGCGGCCCAAGACGTCGGGACCTTGGATTAAGGGATTTTCCGACAGAACGGCAAAGTCTGCCCAGAGACCCTCCTTAATGTCGCCCACCAGATGTTCGCGCAATCCCAGGTACGCGGCATCGATCGTGTAGGCTTGCCAGGCCGCCGACAGAGGGATGCGTTGCTCCGGCCCTAGCACTTGCCCGCCCTGGGTGAGCCGCGTGACGGCGGTTGCGATGGAGCCCAAGGGATTAATGGGAGTGACTGGCGCGTCCGAATGGAGGGCGAAGCGTATCCCTTGCCGATATGCAGTATTGAGCGGGTCAAGATCTTGAGCCCGATGCGGTCCCAAGAATTTATCCCGGTGCCGGTCACCCCAGTGATACACGTGGCCAATGAAGAAATTCGGCAAGATGCCCACTCGTGCCATGGCGCGGATGTCTGACGGATGCGCCAACTGGACGTGTTCGATCCGGTGGCGACGGTGAGACCAACCTTCTAAGCCAAGCGCATGGTAATAGGCAGCGATGACGGTCTCAATCGCCTGGTCGCCGTTGGCATGGATGGCGATTTGAAGACCTTGGGTGTGGTATCGGTGAATCATGCTCTCTAATTCTTCCTGGGACTGAACCAGCATTCCCTGCTCCTCAGGTTGATCCCAGTACCCCTCCTTGAGGCGAGCGGTATGTCCTTGGATAGAACCATCCGAAAAGAGCTTGACACCGTTCATAGTCAGGAATGGCGTTGGCGGATCGGGGGGGATAAAAGTGTTGGGGCTGGCGATTCGCACATAGCAGGTGGTTCTCACGCCGAGCGCGCCGGTTGCCTCAGCTGCCTGATAGGCACGCCATATCGACTCCACGCTGGATTCCTGGCCGCCCAGCCCGAGCGCCATGTCTGTACAGGACGTGACTCCCTGTCTGTGACATAACTCTGTGGCGACTCGGATTTGCTCCATCATCTCGTTTTGAGAGGGAGGGGGGATGTGTCGGCTCACCGACTCTAACGCCATAGCTTCCAGCAATAGCCCCGTCAGTTTTCCTTGGCCGTCATGGACAATGCCGGGAATATCGGTGCGGTTGTCAATGCCAGCGATTTCGAACGCCTCGCGGTTGGCTACCGCTAAATGGCCGGAATTATGCATCAGGAACACCGGGTGGTGTGGGGCAGCCCGTGTGAGCTCTTCTGCCGTCGGCGGCCGTCCTTCGGCTAGAAGGCTGTCGTCCCAATGGTGTCCCTGAATCCATGTGCCTGGTGGTAGACGGTGGGCTACCTCGGATACCCGCTGAAGGATATCCTTTACGGAATGATTCTGTGAAGGACCACAGTCAATTTGGGTTTCAAGCTGGCCCATCCACCAGAGATGGGCATGTGATTCCACAAATCCGGGAAAAAGGTGTGCCTCTCCCATGTCCAGGATGTCGACGCCGCTACAGGTATTGAAGTCCTTCTGTTGACCGATTGCTACGATTCGTCCGTCACGGACGAGAACCGCGTTGCCTAGTGATTCGGCTGATCGGGGTGACATGACAGATCCCGCCACAATTAGCCGCTGCTTTTGCAATAAGGTGCCTCCTCGCTGTTCTGGCTTGGGGGGCGCGGCACTGCACCTGAGACCGAAAGGTTAAAGCGGGATCGGTCTTTGCTTTCCACGCCGACGAGGTAAGCTGACGGGCTGGAGCGGGAAAATGCTCTCTGCTGGTGCGCCCCACACAATTGGGTCCCCCGTTCATCCGGGTTGGGATAATTTGGCATACAAAATGGTAATAGTTCCCTTAATTTACCACACAATTGAAAAAGGGGAAAGGCCACCGCACACACTATGTTGGGCAACAGTGGTACATCGTCCGATCACCATCGCCTTAGCAAAACCGACTGTGTCGACAGTCGTCAACCGGACGGAACGGTAAGGACTACCACGCCATCTCGTGGCAAAGTGCGAATGGGCGCTTTTCTTAGCGAAGCTGGTGCGGGTTCGTGTCGAGATCCGGCATGGTCATTCGTACCATCCTGTCTCATAAATGATGTAATAGTTTTTTCGTAATAGCATGGATTTAAGAATAGTGTGATACAATGATTATCACCACGATGCAGATAGGGTGACCACAATGCGGACGGACGAAGGAGAGGGCGTGGCAGTCATTGGCAAGATGGCACGCGTTCTTGATCTATTGGCAGACGACCCCTCTCTCAATCCCTCGCAATTAAGCGCGCGGCTCGGGATGCCGCGAACCACCGTTCATCGGATCTTACAGACGATGATTCGGGAGGGAATCGTGACCGACGCCCATCATGTGGGCTCACGGCTCATTCGATGGGCATGGCGAGCACTCAAAGAATCGGAGCTACGGACGATCAGTGGGCCCGTGCTTGAAAATCTGGTGGGACGCTTTGGGGAGACAGCAAGTCTCTTTGTGCGATCCGGTGCGACCCGCCTCTGTCTGGACCGCCGGGAAGGAACCGAGGCTATTCGTCACAATATTGAGGTTGGTTCCGCTATTCCCATCCATGTGGGATCAGCGGGACGCATTTTATTGGCATGGCTTCAGAATGAAGAACGCAGCAGGTTGATTCAGGCATCAATCGAATGGTCGGGGGTGCCACCGGCGGTTCCGGGGCCGGATTGGCTGGCGATTCGTTCAAGCGGGTGGACGTCAACAGCCGGCGAACGCGACCCCATTTTAGCCTCGGTGAGTGTGCCGGTCTTCGGGGCAGCTCACCAGGTCGTGGCCGCGCTCAGCCTGTCAGGCCCTCGCATGCGGTTCACCCCCGAACGGCTTCGGCTGATGGCCGAAGCGTTGAAGATGGAATCGGTGTTGTTAAGCGAACACATACAGAGTGGAACTCGCGACCCGACCCAACCACAGCAAGGATGAGGCAAGAATGGGAGAAATGGCACTTTACGGAATACGGGTGTTAGAGCTTGGCCAGCTGGTGGCTGCGCCATCCGTTGGACGCATGTTGGCCGATTTAGGGGCGGATGTCATTAAGGTCGAGCCGCTTACTGGAGACCCTTTGCGACATTGGGGCCATGGGCCCCAGGGAGCCTCGTGGTGGTGGCAGATGCAGGCTCGCAACAAACGGCTTGTCGCGCTCGACCTCCACAGCGAGGACGGGCAGCGCGTGGCGCGCGACTTGGCGGCATCGTGCGATGTTTTGGTGGAAAACTTCCGGCCGGGCCGCCTAAGTTCTTGGAATTTAGGCTATGACCAGGTGCGAAACGAAAATCCCGGCATTATCTATGCCAGCATTTCCGGATACGGTCAGACAGGACCCTATCGGGAGCGTGCGGGCTTTGGCAATATCGCCGAAGCGATGGGTGGCCTTCGCTACGTCACGGGATTCCCCGATCGGCCGCCTGTTCGCACGGGGGTATCCATCGGAGATGAATTAGCCGCCTTGCATGCGGTCGTGGGAATCTTGGCAGCCCTATATCAACGGTCAGTGGATCCAGACCGTCGTGGAGACTTTGTGGACGTGGCACTGACCGAGTCGGTCCTGAGCATTATGGAGGGCTTAATTCCCGAGTATGTGAATGGTGGCATTGTGCAGGAGCGGACCGGGAATAACCTCCTTCGTGCGGCTCCGAGCAACATCTATCCAACGCGCGACCAGCAATGGATAGCCATCGGGGCAAATAGTCCGGGTACCTTTCCGAAGTTGACGACGGCAATGAATCGACCGGATATTGCGGCCGATCCCCGTTTCCAAAGCAACGAAGGGCGCGTGCGGTATGTTGACGAGTTGGATTCGGCCATCAGTGAATGGACGGCACGACACGGGCTTCGCGAGTTGGTCGAGTTGTTGGCCGAGGCGGGGGTACCAGCAGGCCCTGTAATGAGTGCCAAGGACATTGTTGAGGATCCCCAGATTCAGGCACGCGGCATGATCCAGTATGCTCCTAGATCGGATGGCACGACGGTGGGAATGTTCGATGTTGTACCGAAGCTCAGGCGGGCTGCAGGCCGGATTCGGTGGGCCGGAGGCAACATTGGAGCACACACTGACGAGGTGCTTCGAGGCGTTCTTCGATATTCACCCGACAAGATTAATCAGCTTCATGCAGACGATGTGGTGCGCTGAAGAAGTTTTTGACCCGCCGGCGTTGGCTTGAGGAAGGGAGCGTGGCCATGAACGAGTCTATTAAGAACGTGCTTGAAATGGCGGCTGCCTATCGGGAGATGGGCGTCGAACAATTGACTTTAGCCGACACCATTGGCTCAGCCGCCCCTCGGCTAGTCAAGGAGCGCTTGCAAGAGGTCCAACAGATCATGGGCGATGTGCCCTTGGCGCTTCATTTACACGACCGATTCGGATTTGGGCTGGCCCCCTTGGCGTTGGCATACGACCTCGGCGTACGGCGTTTTGATAGCGCTTTGGGCGGTTTGGGTGGGTGTCCATACGCGCCCGGCGCGCCAGGCAATTTAGACACTGAGACAGTTGTTCAGTTTTTCGAGGCCGAGGGAATATCCACGGGAATTAACTCCGAGCGATTGGCGCAGGTTCGCCAACGCATTCTTGCAGTTGTGGCTCGCGGTCTTGATGCACCATCCGTTCAGGCCGGATAACCGGGCTGAGCGGCACCGCAATCGATATAAACGTCAAGGAGAGGGTGGCATATGTCGGCTGAAACGTTACCGAATGTCTCGATCGCTGATCGCATGGATCGGCTGCCGCCAGCGAAGTACTTTACACGTCTGGTGGCCCGCGTATCGACCGGGGGCTTATTTGAGTTCTATGAACTCTTCATGGCGGGCTCGGTAGGTGCGGCGCTTGTGGCGGACAAGTTTGTGAGCACCGCCGGTCTGGCGTATTTTGTGGGTTCCGGCTTCTTGGGGATGTTTTTTGGGACCACAATTTTCGGAAGAGTCAGCGATCGGATTGGGCGGCGCAAGGGATACGTCTACTCTATGCTAATTTACTCGCTGTTCACGATCTTAATGGCAGCATCGCCGAACATCGCGTTGGTTGATATCTTCCGACTGTTCGCGGGATTTGGGGTTGGAGCCCAGTTGGTCATTATCGACGCCTACGTCAGCGAGATGACGCCGGCAAGCCGGCGTGGGCACTACATCGCCTTTAGCCAATTCATTACGTTTTGGGCAGTGCCGGTGGTCGCCTTGCTCGCGTATGTGTTAGTCCCCACGCACTTCCTTTGGGCTGGCTGGCGCTGGGTGGTGTTGGTAGCCGCTCTGGGATCGGTCGTGGTCTGGTGGGTCCGCATGGGCCTTCCGGAGACGCCTCGCTGGTATGAAAACCACGGCAAAGTTGCCGAAGCGCACGCCATTATGGATCAAATTGAGAGTGCGGTCGAGAAGGAGACGGGGCCATTGCCGCCGCTGGTGGAACGGCCGCGAGAAATCGAGGTTCATGGCCAATTCGCGGAGATTTGGGTTCCTCCCTATCGCCGCCGAACCATCATGCTGCTCGTCTTCAATCTCTTTCAAACCATTGGATTTTATGGCTTTGCATCGTGGGTCCCAACCTTGCTCGTCAGCGAAGGCGTGACACTACTGCACTCGTTGCTTTACACCTTTGTCATCGCCATTTTCAACCCGCTCGGCCCGGTGTTGGGAATGTGGCTATCCGATAAATGGCAGCGCAAATATCAAATCGTGGTGGTCGCGTTGGCTATCGGGGTATCGGGGCTGATTTTCTCCATGATGCGGATCCCGGCTTGGATTATTATTTTCGGTATTGTGATTACGCTGCTCAACAACTGGTTCAGCACGGTCTTTCACTCGTACCAGGCGGAGTTGTACCCCACGCGGCTTCGCACAACGGGGGTCGGCTTCACATACAGTTGGAGTCGGTTGAGTTCTGCATTTACCGGATTCATCATTGTCGCGCTGCTACACGCGTTCGGTACGGTGGGTGTGTTTAGCTTCATTTCCTTCGCCATGGTTGTGGTGGCGGTGACGATTGGCGGGTTTGGCCCTATGACCAACCGCCGCAGCTTAGAGGAAATCAATGCGAATGCGCAAGCCTAAGGATAACAGGCGGTCGTTCCTCGGGGACGGCCGCTTTTTCTCTTGGAACGAAGCATCCTGACATGACCCCGCGGTCGAGGCAGGTCCAGGCTGCAACATCCGTAGAATAGGGACGGCAGATGGGTTTATGCACGGGGAGCGGAGGAGGACGCGGTATTGGCCGCCATTACCGACTATGCGGCCGGCGGCGTGACGGCCAGCGCGGCGGCCTATGATACCGGCCGATGGCGTTCCTGCGTAAGCCGGACTGCTCGGTGACAGCCTGTAGAGCGCCCTCCCGTGGACGACCGGCGCAAGTCCTAAGAAGCGGTGCGATGAAGCAGGAAGATGGCGACAGCTTTGGTCAGGTATGATCAGAACTGGATAAGTCCATCGGAACGGATGGTGACCGCAACCGAAATCGCTGAACGCGCCCGGGACATCATCCGCGCGACAGGGCTATCCCTCATTGTGGACATTGATACCGGGTACGGCGGCGTGCTGGAGGTTGCCCGGACTGCTCGCGAGATGACGGAGGCCGTCAACGCCCCGCTGTTGGCCAACATGACCGAGTGCGGCCGCACCCCCTACTTTACCGAGCAGCAATTTTGGGCGTTCGGATATCAGGTGTCATTGACCCCGTTTCCGCGCTTCGCGTAGTCGCGAAGGCAGCGTTTGACCTGTTTCAAACCTTGCGGGCCGCGGAAACGCAAAAATCCAAGCTTCACGCCATGCCAACCCGGCAGGAACTCTATGACGCCATTGGTTATTTCGCCTATGAGGCTTTGGATCAGCATATCGCGCAGACGGTTCTGCCTCATACTCCCCCGGACGGGGAGTAGACCAGGCGACGCAGCACACCGTCCCGGCCTGGCTCCCCCTCTTTCGTAGGGTTCCCGGCTGTTCTTTGGGGGACCGGACTCAATCGTTAGGGGGTTGGGCGAACCGGGCGACGGCCTCGGCTGCCAGTCCCGGGGTCTTAGCCTTTCCCCGTACCCAATATCCCCAATAAATGAGAATGGCCAGGACGACAACAATGGCGGACTGAACGACGGGCTGCAATAGGAGCGGGCTGGAGAGGGATGAGAGAGAAATAGATACGATGAAATAGGCCCCGATAATCATTAGCAATATGCCGAGTCCGATGCGCAAGAGGGGATTCTTTGCGATGGCCGAACTGTTGGAGTTCAAGAGATGGGGTGCCCTTCGTGGGAGCGTAAGCATCCCCAACCCCAGAAAAAAGAACACCAACATGACCGACATGACCCGCACTTCGACCCCAAACACGAAGCCGAGTTTTAATGATTCAAACAGGCTGATGGACCGTTCTGATGGACTTGTCCAAGATTGACCATCGTTAAGCAAATAATCAATCTTGTTGCCACCTTCCTGGTTCATC